>CAZGVX010000053.1:0-10982 GCA_964529225.1 uncultured Sphingobium sp. | reverse complement strand
GGCGCATCGTTCACGCCGTCGATGGTGACGGTGAACCTATGGGTCGTGGTGGCCCCGTCGGCGGTAACCTCGACGCTGAAGCTGTCGACACCGCTGCCGCCCTCGCCCAGCCCCTCATACTGGCCGGCAGGGTCGTAGCGCACCGTGCCGTCCGGGTTGAGGGTGACGCTGCCCACCGTCCCGGTCAGGTCAAGCGCATAGGAGGGCGACACATCGCCGCCGCTGTACAGCGGCGCGCTGGTGATGGTGGCGTCTTCGGTCGTGACAAGGAGCATGTAATCACCTGAAGTCGAGCATTATCAAAACCGTTCGATCTGCACCGAACGTCGACGCCTATATTGTGCTGCCCGTCAATTCAGCGGGACGGCACATCCGAATCCTCTCGACGCTCCATCCTTCTCGATGGATTCTTCGCCGAGCGACCCTCCCCGCGACCTCAGATTTTATGGAGTAAAGGAAAAATAGCCGAAATATGATTCAGTTTCAAACTCGTTAACTCACCAATCTGCCTTAACAGACGAGAATGTCCCAAGCCTGAACGGATTGCTTATTCGATTCACTCGGTACTTCGCATCGGCGGCGAGCCCCGCAGCGGTCCGGGCCATTCTCGCTCATGCACGCGAAGGAAACGTCCGGGCCCGGATGCTTAGCCGCGAGACGTCAATAGTGCCCGATGTGCTGGATTTAAGTAGCTGAATAATATTGCTTGTAGCTCGAATAATAGGCCAGCGCGTCATCCCGCGAGTAAAGCGAATGCAGGCGCAGATCGACATGGCTCATGACCACGCCCAGCAGCGGCGCGCCTTCCGACTCGAGCGCGGTCATCGCCGCCTTGGCAGCATGGCGAGAGGTGCGCCGCCAGCGGACGATGAACAGCACGCCGTCGGCACTGCCTGCCACCAGCCGCGCTTCGCTCGTGGCAAGCACCGGCGGTGTATCGATGACGACGTAGTCGTAGAGGCCCCGCAGCCGGTCTATCAACGCGGCGAAACTGCCATCCTGAACGGCGTAGATGCCCTGATTGCGTTCGAGCGCGGGCAGGACATGGATGGTGCCCGAGCGATCCCGGCAGATCGCCGAGGGCATCGTCGTCGGATCGCCAAGCACGTTCGCCAGCCCGGCGTTGCCGGGCTCGATCCCCAACGCCTCGCAAACGCGCGGACGGTGAAGGTCGGCGTCGATCAGCAACGTCCGCTTGCCAGTCTGGCCCAGGGTAAGGGCAAGTGCGGCGGACACGGTGGTCTTGCCTTCATGAGGCAGCGGAGATGACACCATCACTACCCGCCCACGGCTCCCCGCGACAGCGTCGAGCCGCTTGGTGACGCTAGCCGCCAAGCCGCGATAGGACTCAGTGAACCGCGACATGGGCGCATCGATGATCTCGAGCGCCTGCTGATCCCCTAACGGCTTTGATCCAAGGGGTATGGAGGTAAGCAACCGCGCATCGAGATGGCGCCGGATGTCGCTGCCGCTGCTCAGTTTCACATCGAGCATCTCTGCAATGACGACGGCGAGCGCCCCGAGCGCGGCCGCTCCCGCTGCGGCCGCCAGCAGCAGCATGAGCCGCGGCGGGCCGGACGGCTTGTCGGGCAAAGTCGCCTGGCCAGCGATCGTCGCATCGGCGGTCGCGAGGTCGGTCGCGGCGGATGCTTCCTGGGCCCGCTTGCGGAAAGTATCATACAGATCGCGCGAGGCCGCGGCATCGCGGTCGTGCGAGCCGATCGCCGCCGTCGCCTGCGCATTTCGCACCGATGCGCCGCGCTGCGCCGCCAATGCGCCACGGATGACCGAAAGCTTCTGCCCGGAAGCCTCGACCTCGGACGACAGACCGGAGATGATCCGGTTGGTTTCCTGGGTTATCTCTTCGTCAAGCACGGCGAGCTGCCGCTTGGCGGACACCAGATCGGGATGCTGGTCGCCGTAGCGGGACTGGAGCTGCGCAACCGTGCCGGCCTGCTTCGCGCGCTCGTCGCGAAGATCGCGGACCACCTGCGAGGACAAGACCTCGGGCAGCGCGCCGGGATTGCCGCGCGCGCGCTGGGCCGCTGCGAGCCGCGCACGCTTGTCGGCAAGTTCGGTTTCCGCGGCGATCGCCTGACCGCTGAGATCGGCGGCCGCCTGCTCGTCAAAGGTCGTCAGCCGGTCGGAAGAGGGTATGCCCGTGCGGGCGCGGATGTTGGAGGCGGCCTGCTCCGCGCTGGTCGTCTGGCGGTTAAGTTCGCGAAGCTGGGAGTCGAGATAGGAACGGGCCTCCTGTGCGCTCTTGAGCTTGAGCTCGCGCTGGGAGACGAGATACTCCGTCGCGACGGCATTCGCGATCCTGGCCGCCAGGGCCGGGTCGCGCGCGGTATAGTTGATATTGATGACGTAGGTGAGGCCACTGCGTTCGACGTCCAGCCGCGACATGAGATACTCGGTGCTGTCCGCCACGGACCCCCCGCTATCGCGCCGGAACAGCGCGCCGAGCCCGAGCGGCCCAGCATCATTCATCTCGGCCTGAAAGGCCTTGTCCTTGTCGAGGTCCATCGTCTCGACGATGTGGGTCGCGAGCGCGCGGGACGAAAGCCGCTGGACCTCCGTGTCGACGGTAGCCGAATCACCGGGCAGAGCCGACACGATGTCGGTGCTGTCCGTCACGTCGATTGTCCGCCGTTCGATGAGAACGCGGGAGGTTGCCGTATACTGGGTCGGCAACAGCATGATGAAGATCAGCGGAACCACGAACACGATCGACGCGACGACGAGAAAGACCTTTGCCCTCCGCCGAAATATCTGCCCGATGGCGCGCAGGTCGATCTGCTCCGACTCCCGTTGACCGAAAATGGCAGGTGCCTCCTGGAACTCAGTCATACGCACACGCCTCTTTCCAATTCGAGTTTCGCCGCCATGTCACCGGAGATCCGGCATTTTGCAACGAGGGCCCCTTCCCGCAGATGCGAACCGTTCGATTCCCCTGCCGCGCATTTGAAGCAGCGAGGCAAGGGGGGTCAAGTGCGGTAACGGTTGAGGGGCATGCTGCACTGCATCAACGCGTCAGCATCGCCTTGACCATGTGCCGGTCGGGCACGATCCAGGCCAGTATCATCGCACCCGCCACCAGCACTACGAAGGCGGACCGAAGCGCCAGCTCCCCAAGGTCCTGAGCGGCCGGCTCGTGCAGGCTGCAGAAAACGGCGGCGCCAAGCACCAGCACGCCGCAGATGATTGCTGCGCGAGTGGGATAGTCGCTCGGCTCGAGCCGGTCGATGGCGACCTGTATCAGGATGAGCACAACCGCGTTCGCGACGATCATCGCCCACGCGGCGCCCACGATGCCGTAAGCTGGCACGATCAATGGCATCAGCGCGAGCGCGGTCGCGATCGGTGCCACGGTGAGCAGCGAAACCAGGCCGGTGCGACGGTGGAAGATCAGTTGCTTGCTCATGTAGGTTTCCTGACCCTGGAAAAACAGGTTGGCGAGCAGCAGTGGAATGACCGGCAGTGCGGCCTCGTAGCCGCGCGACAGCAACGGTTCCGCCAATGGCGGCAGCAGCAGCATGGCCGCGAGGAACAGGGGCGTCTGCACCGCGAGCAGCACTCTCAGGAAGGCGACGATCCGTTGCTGGAAGCCAGGCGTTTTGGCCACGCGGCGCTTGAAATAGATCGGCGACACGACCGACGCGAGCGCGTTGTTGGCCAGGAGCAGGATCGAGGTAAGCGAGTTGGCGAAAAAGAAGGCGCCAACGAGCGCGAGGGGCACCAGATGGGCAAGCACCAGCCGGAGCGCCATTTGCCGGCCCCAGATCGCCAACTGCTTGGGCAAGAGTGGCACGCCATAGGCGAACAGCGACCGCAACGTGGCGCGGTCGACGAAAGACCGTGTCGGGGCCAATATGCGGGACATCACCCGCGCGCGCACGATATTTGCGATGATCATGGCGGTAATGACCGCAAGCAGCGCGCCGGTCAGCCCCATATCGAGGACGTAAACATAGAGTATCGCGCAGGCGATGTTGGCGCCGGCCTGGGTGAACGAGAATATCCCGTATTCGATGGGCCGCTGCATGGCCTGGCAGGCGCTGTCGACCATGAGCCCGATGCGGTTGAAAAAGGCAATGCCAGCGGCGAACAGCAGGAACGGCCAGCGCGGCACGGTGCCCGCGGTCAGCCAGTCCCAGGCAAACCATCCCGTCAGAACCAGCGCCGCCAGGGTGAAAATTGCCGCCACCCGCGCGGTCAGCATCGCGCGGGAGAGAAACGCCACGGCATTGTCGCGCTGGTGATTGTCGAAATAGTTGCGCACGACGGCCTGACTGAGGCCCGCATCGCTCAATATGCCGGCAACCTCGGCTATGCCGAGCACAAGTGCGTAGATGCCGAGCTGGTCGGGCGGTATCTGCGTCGCGTAGAGGATTGCCAGCAACGTCGCGAGACCGCGCTGCAACACGTTGGCGCTTCCGAATACCGAAAGCGAGATGATGTTGCGGTATTTGGCCATACGCATGGCCGCGCGTCTCGCTCATAGGCGCTTGAAAAGCAAGCTCTGTAAAGCCTCTTCGCGCGAACCTGCTGCGCCGCAGCATATTTCAGAGCGAGGCGTGATGCCGACAATGAAATTGCGCCACAGCAATGTTGCGGCCATTAGGCCAGAGAGCGTTCAGGCTGGATGTTCTCGCGCACGGATTTCGACATAGGGATAGCAAACATGCCTGAACCAAAGCCCGCCTCTCCCGCCCGCCGTCTCCTCGTCCTGTGCACGATGACGCATCCCTCCGGCGCGCCGATGGCGGCGCTGCGACTGGCTTCAGGCCTCGCAGAGGCGGGATGGGCAACATCCGCCGCCTTCCTGTACGAACGCGAGCCAATGACCGGCGAGGACCATCCCGCTGTCCGCCTGCTCGATCACCCACCGAAAGGGGCCATGGATGTCGCGCGGATAACGGCGCGGCTGTGGGCACTTGTCAGGCGCGAGCGGCCGGACGCGATCATCTGCTTCCTGCCGATGGCCGCCGTGCTGGGGAGCGTTGTCGCGCGGATTGCCGGCGTGCCGGTCCGCATCATGTCGTTCCGTGTGGGACGGGACACCTATGGCGGGCTCATGCGTCGGCTCGACGCCTTCGCGGCGTGGTCGGGCTGCTATACGCACGTCGTCGGCGTCTCGCGCGCGATGCTGGCGGGTTGTATCGCCTATCCGCGCGCGCTGGCAGGCCGGTCCACCGTCATCTACAACGGCCTCAAGGATTGGACACGGAGCGCGCTCTGCAAGGCGGAAGCGCGAGACGCGTTCGGGCTGCCTGCCGATGTGCCGCTGATCGTTTCGCTCGGGCGAATCGACACCCAGAAGAATTTTTCGCTGCTCATCGATGCACTCAGCAGGACGCGGGTCCCCGTCCATCTCGCCATTGCCGGTGACGGCGCGCTACGCGCCGAGTTGGAGGCGCAGATCATCAGGCTGGACCTCGATGCCCGCGTGCATTTGCTTGGCGGCATCGCGCGGGAGCGTGTGCCCGATTTCCTCGCGAGCGGCGACGCCTTCGCGCTGCCGTCATTGTTCGAAGGGCAGAGCAACGCCCTCCTTGAGGCGCTGGCGGCCGGCCTCATCTGCCTCGTGAGCGACATTCCCGAGCAGGCCGAGACCGTCAACGACGACGAGGGTCGCGCTGCCGGCCTGCTATTGCCGCTTCAGCGCCCGGATCTCTGGGCGGAGGGAATTGACCGGCTGTTCAGCGACGAGGCGTTTCGCGCCTTGCTCCAGGCGCGGGTCGCCGACCAGGCGAGAATCTTCACCTTCGAGCGGATGATTGCGTCGTTCGACATGTTCATCGGCGGCGCCGTCGATGCCGCCTCACCGAGGCGCTGAGGCGTTCCGCAGGCTGGCGAACAGCAGCCGATAGTTCTCCACCGCCCGATCGAGCGTAAAATCGTCGGCCCGCATCATCGCGGCGTCCACTGGCGTGGGTCTGTCGAGCGCGTCGATAATGGCGCCCGCCAGCGCCTCGGCATCGCCCACCGGCACCAGTCGGCCGTGTCGCCCGCCTTCCAGCACCTCGTCGGGACCGCTCGGACAATCGGTGGAGACGACATTGGCCCCGCTCGCCAGCGCCTCGATCAGTACTGTCGGCAGCCCCTCCCACCGCGACGAAAGGGCGAACACCGAAGCCGACCGCATCGCCGCGAAGGGGTTGCGGTCGAACCCGGGCAGCGCAACCCATGGCGCGAGGCCGGCCGTGGCCACGCTCGCCTCCAGATCGTCGCGCAGATCGCCCTCACCCAGGATGAGGAGACGTGCCGGCCGGCGCGCGCGAACCTGGGCGAACGCCTCAATCAGTATGTCGAAGCCCTTTTGCACGTTAAGGCGGCCGCAGCCGAGAATCACCGGATCGCCGTCATCATTGAGCCACGGGTGGCTCGCGACCTCCCGGGCCTTGGCCTTGAGTTCGTCGGTGACGACCGGATTGTGGATGACAGCGTAGTTGCCGCCCCGGTTGCCGGTGAAGGCCAGAACCGCATCACGCACGCCGCTCGACACGCCCACGACCCGGGCGACATCGGGATACAGGAACCGTGCGGCGCGGTACGCGAGCTTGACCGTCGTGCTGGAAAGCCGCTCATAGTTGAGGCCCATCTGGTTATGCTCGACCGCGACCTGCGGTACGCGCTGCCCGGCCAGCCGATTGGCGATCGCGCCCACGACATTGACATGAGTGAGGTGCGTCATGAGGATGTCGGGCTTCTCGGCCCGCAGCCAGCGCGCCAGCGGGCGAACGCACGCCAACGACTTGCGGCCGCCGAAATCAATGATGTCGACCGCCGGATCGACATCGCTGAGATAGGGCCCTTCGCGGCGGGCAAGCAGCAACGTGGTGCGTATCCCTGTCCGTGCGAGCCCGTTCATCAGCAGCACCGCGACCCGTTCCGCCCCACCCCCCGCCAGGTCCTGGAGAAAGGTTGCAACATGGAGCGACGGCTCACCGGCGCCAGTCGGTTCACCAGCATGCATGATGTTTCGTCTCCTCGGCGGGCTGGTCTGATTTGGCAGGAAAACGTCAATGGTTGATGCGTTAGAGACCGCAGCCATCATTTGCTATACCCCGCCCGCGAAGAAATGGCTTGTCTCGTCCCGACATGGCTCGCCATAGGGCGCGGAGCGGCACGAACTAAGGCGGAGTAGGCATTGCGGTACTGCATGGTTTTTGTCGCGGGCAGCATGGCCTGGTCGTCTGCGGTCTCGGCACAGTCGATTGACCTTTCGATTCAGATGGCGGACGCTCCGGCCGGAGCGGAGGCCCGGTTGCTGGAGGAATTCCAGCCCATCGGCGGGCGGATCGGCAGCTTTTATCTGTTTCCCGTCGCGCGTGTCTCCGGCGAGGTCACGGACAATGTGTTCGCCAATGACCAGAACAAGCATGGTGACGTCTCCCTTGATGCCTTCGGCGCGCTCCGGCTCGTAAGGGACGGCGAAGACGGTCGCTATGTGGGCCAGGTCTTTGCCGCCCAGTCTCTCTTCGCGAACCGGAGCGGCGAGAACAGCACCCGTTTCGGCGGATCGCTGCTCGCGCGGATCGGTCCGGCCGAGGAAAGCCATTGGGAGTTCCAGGCGGAAGCGCGGCACGATGTCATTGCGCGTGACGACCTGCGGAACCTCTCCACCGCAGCCGAACCGCTGTCGATCAATCAGTTCAACGCCGACGCCTTTTACGGCGCGCGCCTTAACCGGGTGATACTGGGTGCCGGTGTCGGCGCGCGGCGCATTCAGTACGAGTCCGTTGCCGCCTTCGCGGGTGGTCGGCTCAACCTCGCTTTTCGCGACTATACGCAGATCGAGGGCCGGCTCGAGGGAGGCTACGAACTGCGCGACGACATCGCCGCGATCGTCAGGGCCTCTTACGCGCGGGTCAGCTACGATCTTGGTCCCGAGGACGCTGCCTTCGATCCGCTGGTCGACATCAACCGCGATTCCAACCGCTACCGCATCGAGGGCGGGCTGCGCTTCGCGATGGACGATCGGTTGGTAGGAGACATCACCCTCGGCTATTCGAAGCGCGACTACGTCAATCAGCCGGTGGCGCTGCAAAACAGCGGCGGGCTCTCGATCTCCTCCAATCTTCGCTGGCAGGCCAATCCCGTCACAGTGGTGCGGCTGCGGGCGGCTCAGGATTTCATTGAGGCGGCATCACGCGATATTGCCGGCTATCGGGCGACAGGTGGCCAGCTCGCCGTCGAATATGGCCCTGCTGCGGCGTGGCTGGTCGTGGCCTCGGCGCGCTATCGCCACATCCGAAAGATCGGCGTGGACGAAAGCTCCGATGAACTGGGCGGAACCATCACGGCGACCCGTTATCTATCGCGCCGCTGGCATGTCGATGTAAGCTTCAGCCACGGCCAGCGCGAGAGCCCCGACGCGCGCGTCGCCTACCATGAAAATGCCGGCCGCGTGACCATAAGCCTCACGCTTTGAGACCCCTCGCCTAATTGCGGTATCGTGGCGTAGCCCGCAGCAGCCGCCAGACGGCGTGAACGTTCGTGGTCGTGTAGCGCCAGAATAGCCGGCGTGGCTCCAGCGACATACGATAGAGCCATTCGAGCCCGCTTTGCTGCATCCAGTTGGGCGCACGCGAGCGTGAGCCCGAGAGGAAATTGAAAAGGCCGCCGCAGGTCTTGATCCAGCCTACGCCGCGCATCGCCTCGCGGTTGCGTACGACGAATTCGTCCTCCCGCGGAACACCAAGCGCCACAAGCACGATATCGGGTCGGGTCGCCATGATCCGGGCGACCAGAGCTTGCTCTTCCTCGGGCTTGAAATAGCCATGATGCGCGCCCGCTATGATGAGATCGGGGTAAAGGCTGCGCACCTTCGCGAGGGCGGCGGCGTTTTCCTCGGGTGTCGACCCAAGGAAATAGATCGAGAACCCTTCCCTCGCGCAGGCCATGGCCATGTCGTGAAAGAGGTCGGTGGTCGCGGCCCGGTCCGGGATCGGGCATCCGGCCAGGTGGCGCGCCGCCCACATCACGGGCACGCCGTCCGCCGCAATCGCGTCCGCCTCGCTGATCGCATTGCGGAACGACGCATTTGTCGCGAAATTGGAGATGGCATTGCCGTTGACCGCGCCGTGATAACGCGGCGGCTGGCTGCCCGCGCGCGCGGCCCGGCAATCAGAAAGCATCAGTTCGATCCATTGCGCGGTGGTTAGCGGCGCGACGGACATGCCACCCACGATTACCGGCATCACGGGTTCAGGCCAACCTTCCGCCTGCAATGGGCGCCTGGGCATTTCAAGCATCGGTGATTACCAAATGAGCATCCGTGAATAACACTTGATGATTAGGCGGATACTGGTTTACGCCGCAGTCGCGTAACAAAGCCCGCGCAGGTGCGTCAAGTCGCATCCAAAAATGTTTGACCGAGGTTAGGCCTTCCGGGAGGTTTCGTTTGCTGATTGATGGGAGTTGATATGGCCCGTAGCATAGGTTTGGTGGTGACGGCCCTGTTTCTGGTTCTTGCCGGGTGCGCCCAAAATCAGCGACCGCTGGCAGGCTCTGCCGCCCCCGTCGCGCCCTTCGCCGAGGTTTACCGGCTTGGGCCGGGGGACAAGGTTCGCCTCAATGTGTTTGGTGAAACCGCGCTATCGGGCGAGAGTTACACCGTGGGCACGGAGGGAGACATCTCCCTGCCGCTCATCGGGGTGGTGCGGGTCGCCGGGATGTCGTTGCGGGAGGCCGAGCGTGAGGTGACAAGGCGCTACGCTGACGGCTATGTGAAGGATCCGCGCGTCAATTTCGACATGAGCGAGTTTCGACCGTTCTTCATTCTCGGCCAGGTGAAGACACCGGGCGAATATCCCTTTGTCAACGGATTGACCGTCAACAGCGCGGTTGCCAAGGCAGGGGGTTTCACCTTCCGCGCCGATGAACGCCGCGTCTTCATCCGGAGGGCAGGCGAGACCAGCGAGGTCGAGGTTCCGATCCGCGCCGACACCCCCATCTATCCCGGCGACGTTGTTCGCGTGGTCGAGCGATTCTTCTGATTTCGGGACGATGTTCGCGGATGACAGGGATGCTGCGCTGCGGTAGCGTCGAAATCATCCCGTGTGCAGCGCAAGCTGCATGTGCGCCGGGATTGGTTTGACCGATCGCACTCGCAGTGACCGCGTGATGGACGGCGGGGAGCAAAAATGGACTGGTTGAACATCGCCGCGGGCTTTCTGGTCGGAGTGGTCGTCGGGATAACGGGTGTCGGCGGCGGATCGCTGATGTCGCCACTGCTCATCCTGTTTTTCGGCATCGCTCCCGCAACTGCGATCGGCACCGACCTTTGGTTTGCCGCGATCACCAAGATGGTGGGCGGCGCGGTCCATCACCGCCACAACAATGTGGACATGCAGATCGTCCGGCGTCTTGCGATTGGCAGCATACCGGCCGCGCTTCTGACGGGGTTCTGGCTTGCGAAATCGGGGACAGAGCATTCGAGCGGCTCGATACTGTCCCACACGCTTGGCATCGTCCTCATCCTGACGGCGCTTGCCACCTTGTGCCGGCGCTGGCTCGCCACGCGGATGCATCGCCTGCCGGTCCGGTCGCAAGCGCAGTTTCCGGCACTGCAGCTGGGTGCGACGATATTTGCCGGCGCGGTGCTCGGCGTGCTGGTGACCTTGACCTCGGTGGGCGCTGGCGCGCTCGGGGCGACGATGCTCATGGCGCTCTACCCGCGACGTCTGAAACTCAAGACGCTGGTCGGCACGGACATCGCCCACGCCGTCCCGCTCGCGATCGTGGGAGGCGTCGTTCACATGCTGGTCGGAACTGTAAACCTTGGCTTGCTGGTATTGCTGCTGGTTGGCTCCATCCCCGGCATCGTCATCGGCTCGCGCCTTACGGCATTCATCCCGGAGCGGGTGGTGCAGCCAACGCTCGCGCTGGTCCTGACGTTCAGCGGGATAAAGCTGCTCACGAGCTAGGCGGCGAAGGCATCCTTGAACACAAGCACGTCGCGGGTGCCTGGCAAG
>CAZGVX010000052.1:4395-17257 GCA_964529225.1 uncultured Sphingobium sp. | reverse complement strand
GTGGTTACGTTTTAAAAAACATTCTCCGATATGAAGCGGTCTGACCGACGCAACCAGCCCATCGGAGAGGTCAGAACATGTCGAAAAGCTTCGGGATCACCGCCCGCTTCCTAACCGCCTTTGCGGCCCTTCTGGTGGTGCTTGCCACCACGGGCATTTTCGCCGTTGTGAAGATGGGCGAGGTGAACGACCTTTCTGCGGAACTTCGCGGCCGCTGGCTGCCAGCCTCGCGCATCATCGGCGACATCCATGCCTATATGTCGCAATACCGCATCAAGCAGACCGATCAGGCGCAGGGCACAACGCCCGCGGCCCAGGAGCGCGGCGAGAAGCTGATGCGCAACGCCCAGGCGGCGATCGACGGCATGCTCAAGGACTATGAACCGCTGCTCGCGTCCAAGGAGCAGAAGGAACTTTTCGCCAAGTTGAAGACCGACTGGACACAGTACACGAGCAGCAGCAAGGCCATTGTCGACCAGGTTCGCACGGACCCCGCTCTGGCCATTGATGCGCTCAACGGCGAAAATCTTGATGCATTTTACACGGTAGAGGACGACATCCTCCAGCTGATCGACCTCAACGCCAAGGGTGCAACCGATATCTCCAAGAAGAGCGAGGCGATCTACGCCAGCGCGCGCAACTTCATGTTCGGCGCGATCGGCGCTGGTCTGCTCATCGCGGTCGGGCTGCTGCTCTTCCTCATGCGGACCATCGCCCAGCCCGTCCGCACGATGAGCGAAGCCGTCCGCCGCCTGATCGAGGGCGACATGTCGGTGGATGTGCCCGGCCGCAATCGCGGTGACGAGATTGGCAGCCTCGCCCGCGCTCTGGAACGTTTCAAGGATCTCTTTGCCGCCGACCAGGAGCGCGCCCGCGCCGAGGTCGAACGCGCCCGCGAGGCGCAGATCACGATCGACGCCATCGCTGGCGGCCTGACCGCGCTTGCCGAGGGGAATCTCACCTATCGCGTCGACGAAAACGGCAGTGGCGCGCTTGCCAAGCTGCACGTGGACTATAACGAGGCCGTCCGCCGTCTGTCGGAAGTGCTCAGCGACATCGTCGAGGGGTGCTACACCATCAAGGCTGGCACCAACGAGATCGCGTCCGCCGCAACCGATCTGTCCCGCCGCACCGAACGTCAGGCGGAAGCCATCGCCCACGCATCGCGCACGCTTTCGGAATTCTCGGGTTCGATCAAGGTGGCGGCGGATAACGCGCGCCAGACCAGCACCAAGCTGGGCGCCGCCCAGAAGTCCGCCGAGGACGCCGACGAAACCGCCAAGAACGCGGTTGTTGCGATGAAGACGATCGAGGCGTCGTCCAAGGAGATGACCGACATCATCACCACGATCGACAGCCTAGCATTCCAGACCAATCTGCTCGCGCTCAACGCGGGTGTCGAGGCGGCGCGCGCCGGTCAGTCGGGCGCGGGCTTCGCGGTCGTCGCCAGTGAAGTGCGCAACCTCGCCCAGCGTTCCGCACAGGCGGCGCAGTCGATCCGCAATCTGGTGATGACGTCGGGCTCTCAGATCAATCAGGGCGTGACGCTGGTTGAAACGAGCGGCGGCGCGCTTCGTCAGATCGCGCTCGACGTGGCGTCGGTGTCGAGCCTTGTCGCCGAGATCGCCGCCGCAGCCGAGCGACAGGCAACCGGCATATCCGAAATTTCCGGGATGGTCTCGTCGATGGACGAGGCGACCCAGCAGAATGCCGCCATGGTCGAGCAAAGCTCCGCCAGCACCCGCAATCTGTCGGAAGAGACGGCGCGGCTCGTCGAACGGCTTGGCCGCTTCCGGGTTGCCGGGTCCGGCGACGAGTCTTTCACATCCGCGGCCAGCACCTTCTCCAGCCCGGCGTTCCAGTCTGTGCCGCAGACGGCGGGCAACCTCGCCATCGCCTACGCGGATGACGACGAGGAATGGGAGTCATTCTGATTGCCTCCATAAGTTAACGCCACAGTTACCATAAAGATAAGTCCGACATTGACCAATTCATACTAAAGAGAAGCCGAGCGAGGGTTGCTCGAGCAGATCAAAATCACGCAAAGGAACAAGATGATGACATTTTTCTCGAAGCGTAATCTCGTTGGCGCAATCGCTGTCCTTGCGCTTTCGAGCCCTGCTTTCGCGCAGAGCTGGCAGCAGCAGGTCGCCAAGATCGTCGCTTCCAAGCAGACCTATCCCCGCACGGCGCAGATGCGCGGCGAGGAAGGCACCGCCAAGGTCAAGGTCTACATCGGTGCGGACGGTAGCGTGCAGAAGGCCGAGCTGGTTGGGCCGTCGGGTTCGGCAGCCCTCGACAAGGAAGCTCTGGCGCTTCCGACCAAGGTCGGCACCCTTCCGGCCCCTCCGGGCGGCGCCACAACCCTCGTTCTGCCGCTGACGTGGAAGCTGCTCTGATCCCTCGATCAATCCCCTGACAGGCAAACTCTGGGGCTAGCCGGCAGGCTGGCCCCTTTGCTGTTGTCGCCGGGCGGGCAAGCGGCAAGCTTTATCGCCTTGCTTTATCGTCGCATGGATTTATGCCTTTGCTTGCTGGCCATACAGGACAGAAGCGATGCAATTCCTGAGAACCGCGCTGTGGGTCATAATCGCAGTAGCGATCGCCCTCTTCGCCAAGGCCAACTGGGCGATACCGCCGAGTGATTCCGGGCGGGTGCCAATCAAGCTGTGGGCAGACTGGGTGCTGCTCGTGCGCCTGCCGGTTCTGATCGTCGTGGCGTTCCTGCTCGGCCTTCTGCCGATGTGGCTGATTGCGCGGCTTGGCCGCTGGCAGATGCGCAAACGGCTGGACGTGGCGGAGGCGCAGGTTTCCGCCCTGCAAGCCAGTCGCTCCGCCGCAGACGGCCCGCTCGATGACAATGCGGACAGGCCGGTCGCACCGCTATGACCAGTTGCATATACGTTGCCGTCGATCTTCAGGACGTAGCCGCCGCCGGGCGGCTGGTCGATCGCGTGCACAATCATGTCGGCGGCATAAAGCTTGGCCTCGAATTTTTCACGGCGAACGGCCCGCAGGGCGTGCGCGCGATGATGAAGCATGGCCTCCCTATATTTCTCGATCTGAAGCTCCACGACATTCCCAACACGGTCGCGAAGTCCGTTCAGTCCCTCAGCGCGCTGGAGCCGGCCATTCTGACCGTCCACGCCGCAGGAGGCCGCGCCATGATGGAGGAGGCCAAGGCCGCCGCCGGGCCACGCACAAAGGTCGTTGGCGTGACCGTGCTTACCAGCCTGGATGACGCGGATCTGGCCGAAACGGGCCTCGGCTCGGGCGCGGCGTCACAGGTCGAACGCCTCGCGCTGCTCGCGCATGAGGCCGGGCTCGACGGCATTGTCTGCTCAGGCTCGGAGGTCGCGCATATCAAGCGGCTCTGGCCCGAGGCGTTTCTCGTCGTGCCGGGGCTGCGTCCCGCGGGTTCCGGCCTTGGCGACCAGAAGCGTGCGGTCACACCGCGCGAGGCGAAGGATGCTGGCGCCTCTGTTCTGGTTATAGGTCGCCCCATAACGCAGGCGGCCGACCCTGACCGGGCGGCGCGGGAGATCGAAGCGACGCTTTGACGGAGCTCCTGCGCGCGCCTACATGCGCGCCGATGGCCAGAACGGAAATCAAGATCTGCGGCATCAAGGACCGCCGGACGCTCGATGCCGCGATCGGCTCGGGTGCCAGCCATGTCGGTTTCGTGCACTTTCCTAAAAGTCCCCGCCATATCGGCATCGACCGAATTTTCGAGCTTCGCGCGCACGTGCCTTCACAAGTGAAGGCCGTGGTCCTGCTCGTCGATCCCGACCGGGAGATGCTGAGCGCATTCTGGCAAAGCGGCCGTCCCGATATCATCCAGCTCCATGGCCAGGAAGATGCAGCCCTGATCGGTCAGTTCAGGGGAGAGTTTCCGTTCACATACTGGAAGGCCATGCAGGTTGCGGAGACACGCGACCTGTGGGCGTCGCGCGGCTATGTCGGCGCGGTGGAGCGGGTGCTGTTCGACGCCAAGGCGCCCGTCGGCTCGGAGCTGCCCGGCGGCAATGGCGTGCGCATCGACTGGGAGATTCTGCGCGGCTATCGTGAGCATAGCCTGCCCTGGGGCCTTGCCGGCGGGCTCGATCCATCCAACGTCGCGCAAGCCGTCCGCGTCACCGGCGCGCCGCTGGTCGACGTATCCTCAGGGGTCGAAAGCGCGCCGGGCGTCAAGGATGTGGACAAGATCGCCGCCTTCTGCAAAGCGGTGGACGCATCATGACCACCCCTAACACCCTGCGCGCCCAGCCCGACGAGCGCGGCCACTTCGGACCCTTTGGCGGGCGCTATGTCGCCGAAACGCTGATGCCGCTGATTCTGGACCTTGAGCGCGAGTATCGCCGGGCGCAGGCCGATCCGGCTTTTGCGGCGGAGTTCGAGGATCTGCTCACCCATTATGTCGGCAGGCCATCGCCCCTCTATTACGCCGAGCGGCTGACCGAGTCGCTCCGCGCCTCCGCACCAGAGGGCAAGGGCGCCGAAATCTGGTTCAAGCGCGACGAACTCAATCACACCGGCGCGCATAAAATCAACAACTGCATCGGCCAGATCCTGCTCGCGATCCGCATGGGCAAGACGCGGATCATCGCCGAAACGGGCGCGGGCCAGCACGGCGTTGCGACCGCCACCGTTGCTGCGCGCTTCGGTTTGCCGTGCGTCATCTACATGGGGGCGCGCGACATGGAGCGCCAGCAACCCAATGTGTTCCGCATGAAGCTGCTGGGCGCCGAGGTGATCGGCGTCGAAAGCGGCGCGCGCACGCTCAAGGACGCCATGAACGAGGCGCTGCGCGACTGGGTCGCCAATGTCCACGACACTTTCTACATCATTGGCACGGCCGCTGGCCCCCATCCCTATCCGCAGCTTGTCCGCGACTTTCAGAGCGTGATCGGGCGTGAGGCGCGCGCGCAGATGCTGGAGCGCACCGGGCGCCTGCCGGACCTGCTCGTTGCGGCGATCGGCGGCGGATCGAATGCCATCGGCCTTTTCCACCCCTTCCTCGACGATGCGAATGTCGCGATGCTGGGCATCGAAGCGGCGGGCCATGGCCTCGATACGGCGGAGCACGCGGCGAGCCTGGCGGGCGGCCGCCCCGGCATCCTGCATGGCAACAAGACCTTTCTGCTCCAGGACGGGGACGGCCAGATTGCCGAGGCCCATTCGATCAGCGCGGGTCTGGACTATCCCGGCATCGGCCCGGAGCACAGCTGGCTGAAGGACATCGGCCGGGTGCGATACGACAGCGCGACGGACAAAGAGGCGCTTGACGCCTTCCAGCTGCTGTGCCGCACCGAGGGCATCATCCCCGCGCTCGAACCCAGCCACGCCATCGCCGCCGTCGCGCGCGAGGCAATGACGATGGACCGCGACCGGATCATCCTCGCCAACCTCTGCGGGCGCGGCGACAAGGACATCTTCACCGTGGCCGATGCCCTGGGGGTGGAGATATGAGCCGACGCATCACATCCGCCTTCGCCCGCGCACGTGACGAGGGCCGCGCGGCGCTTGTCACCTTTGTGACCGGCGGCGACGGACCAACCGCCGCAATCCTCGACGCGCTGGTCGAGGGCGGCGCGGACGTGATCGAGCTCGGTATGCCGTTCACCGATCCGATGGCGGACGGCCCGGCGATCCAGCTCGCGAACCTGCGCAGCCTCGGCGCGGGCACCACCACCGCCGCCATCTTCGCGATCGCCGTCACTTTCCGCCAACGCCACCCGGAAACACCGCTCATCCTGATGGGCTATGCCAATCCTATGGTCGCGCGCGGCGCCGACTGGTTCGCGGCCGAATGCGCCAAAGCCGGAGTCGACGGCGTGATCTGCGTCGACCTGCCGCCCGAAGAAGACGCGGAGCTCGGCCCCGCCCTCCGCCAGGCGGGCGTCGCGATGATCCGCCTCGCTACCCCGACGACGGACGCGGCGCGTCTCCCAGCCGTGCTGGATGGCGCCGGGGGCTTCCTCTATTATGTTTCGGTCGCGGGCATCACCGGCCAGCAGCAGGCAACGCTCGACAGCATTGCCGCCGCGACCCAGCGCCTCAAGGCCGCCACCGACCTGCCCGTCGCGGTCGGCTTCGGCGTCCGCACGCCCGATCAGGCCGCCGCCATCGCCGCCCATGCCGATGGCGTCGTCGTTGGCAGCGCAATCGTCGATCTCGTCCGCATCCATGGCACAGCCGCTGGCGGGCCGGTTCGTGAGGCGGTCGCTGCCCTGCGCGCCGCGATGCGCAAGGAAAGAGCCGCAGCATGAGCTGGATCACGCGCGTCCGCAATGCCCTGCCGTTCATGGCGAAGAAGGCGGATACGCCCGACAATCTCTGGCACAAATGCCCATCCTGCGCGCAGATGATCTTCACGCGCGAGTGGGAGGACAATCTCGCTGTCTGCCCCAAATGCGGCCATCACGGGCGCATAGGGCCGCGCCAGCGTTTTCAGCAGATTTTCGACGAGGGCTCCTTCAGGACGCTCGCGACGCCCCAGGTGCGCGAGGATCCGCTGAAGTTCCGCGACACCAAACGCTATCCGGACCGGCTGAAGGCCGCTCGCGCGGAAACCGGGGAGCGCGACGCCCTCATCAACGCGCACGGCACAATCGAGGGCCGCGCGGCCGTCGTCGGTGTGCAGGACTTCGCTTTCATGGGTGGCTCCATGGGGCTCGGCGTCGGCGCGGCCTTCGTGCAGGGCGCGGAGGAAGCGGTCAAGCGGCTGTGCCCCTACATCATCTTCACCGCCGCTGGCGGCGCGCGTATGCAGGAAGGCATTTTGTCGCTCATGCAGATGCCGCGCGCCACCGTGGCGATCCGGCGCCTTCAGGGATCGGGCCTGCCCTATATCGTTGTGCTTACCGATCCCACCACAGGCGGCGTCACCGCCAGCTATGCGATGCTGGGCGACGTTCAGATCGCCGAACCCAATGCGCTTATCGGCTTCGCCGGGCAGCGGGTCATCGAGAACACCATTCGCGAAAAGTTGCCCGAAGGCTTTCAGCGCGCCGAATATCTGCTGGAGCACGGTATGATCGACATGGTCGTGCATCGCAGGGACATGCGCGCGAACCTCGCCACGATCATCGCCTATCTCGCGCCAGCGCCGCGATCGGCGGCCTGAACGCGGCGGACAGCCCATCGTGGCCGACCATGCCCGATCGGAAGATCCCGCTGTTCAGGCACAGCTCGACCGCCTGAGCAGCCTCTCACCCGGCGCGGACCTGTTGGGGCTGGAGCGGATCACCGCGCTGCTGGAGCGGCTCGGCGACCCCCATCGCGCCCTCCCGCCGGTGTTCCATGTCGCCGGGACCAATGGCAAGGGCTCGACCTGCGCCTTCCTGCGCGCGGTGCTGGAAGCGGACGGACGGCGTGTCCATGTCTACACCTCGCCGCATCTGGTGCGTTTCAACGAACGTATCCGGCTTGCCGGTCGGTTGATCGAGGATGATCGCCTGGCCGAGGGTCTTGCGGCGGTGCTCGACGTGGCGGGGGACATCGGCGCGAGCTTTTTTGAAGTCACCACGGCTCTGGCCTTCCGCCTGTTCGCCGAGGAGCCCGCCGACGCCTGCATCGTGGAGGTAGGACTGGGCGGGCGCCTCGACGCAACCAATGTCATCGAACGTCCCGCAGTTTGCGGGATCGCGCAGCTGGGGCTCGACCATGAGGCGTTTCTCGGCCGCAGCCTCACCGGCATTGCCCGCGAAAAGGCGGGGATCGCCAAACCAGGCGCGCCGATTGTCGTGCAGCGTTACGCGCGCGCCCTGGCAGACGCTGTCTCGGACGAGGCAGCGGCACGCGGCGCGCCGGTGATCGCGCGGGGCGCGGGATGGAATATGGCCAGTTATCGCGGCGCGCTGCACTATCGCGACCGCTTCGGTCATCTGGCCCTGAGCGAGCCGACGCTGGCGGGGCGTCATCAGGCGCTCAATCTCGGCCTTGCCGTCGCCATGCTGCGCCATCAGGAGGCGCTGCCTGTCGGCGAGGCCGCGCTCAAGGCCGCGCCGCGCTGGACCCAGTGGCCCGCGCGGATGCAGCGCCTCGCACCGGGGCCACTCCTCTCGGAGCTTTCGCCCGAGCGCGCCGTCTGGCTCGACGGCGGTCACAATCCGGCAGCGGGCAAGGCGATCGCCGCGCATTTCCGCCGGGAGCTTGGCGCTGGCGAAAAGCTTACGCTGATCGTCGGCATGCTCGCGAACAAGGATGCGGCCGGTTTTCTCGCGCCGCTCATGGCGCAGATCGGGGCGCTTCACAGCGTGCCGGTCGACGGTCATGCCTGCCATGAGGCCGAGGTGTTCGCTGCCAATGCGGCGGCGCATGGCGTTCCCCACCGCCACCATGACCGGCTGGCCGACGCCATCGCCGCCCTGACGGGGGGCGACGGCCCCATCCTCATCACCGGCTCGCTCTATCTCGCGGGCACGGTACTGAAAGCGAACGATCAGGCGCCGGTCTGACCCGGCGCTTCGGTGCCTGCACTGCCGATACTCGCATCAACCATGCCTGATCGCATCATCCACCAATAGAGCACGATGCCCGGCAGCGCGGCCGCCGTGGTGAGCAGGTAGAAATCGACATAGCCCAGCGACTCGATGAGCGCGCCCGCCGTCGTGCCGGTAATGAAGCGCCCCACGATCCCCGCCGCCGCCGACAGGAGCGCGAACTGGGTCGCGGTGAAGCGCAAATCACACAGGGCGGAAAGATAGGCAACCACGGTGACCCCGCCGATGCCGCTCGCGAAATTCTCGAACCCGATGGTGAAGGCGAGCATCGGCATCGAATGACCCAGTGCCGCCAGACCCGCGAAGCTGAGATTGGACAGGCCCATGAGAATGAGGCTCACGAACACGGATCGCTTCATGCCCATGCGCGCGTAGAGGATGCCGCCCACAAAAATACCAGCCAGCAGCGCGACAAAGCCCACCCACACGTCGCCCGTCAATATCTCCGCCTTGGTGAACCCGAGCGTCACCAGAAGGTCGCGGATCATAAGATTCGCAATGGTATCGCCGATCTTGTGGATCAGCACGAACAGCAGCACGAGCATCGCCCCTTCGCGGCGGAAGAAATCGGCGAGCGGCGCGATCACCGCCGCCCCGATGGGCTGGCGCTCGCGCTGGACATGGTGGCGCGCGGGCTCGCCTGCGAACAGCGAGGCAAGCGGGCCAGCAAACGCCAGCGGGATGCAGGCGAGATAGCCGAGCGTCCAGCTCGACACGCTCGCCACCGCCAGCGCGATGGAGGCGGCAAAAAACGCTCCGAGCCGCCAGCCATATTGCGACATGCCGGAGCCGGTGCCCAGTTGCTCGGGTTTCAGTATCTCGATGCGGTAGGCGTCGATCACGATGTCAAAGGTCGCGCCCGCAAAACCGAGCAGCAGCGCGCCGGTAACGACGCTGCCGATATCCGCGGCAGGGTCCGCGAGGCCGAGCACCGCCACCGCCAGCGCGACCAGCACGCCGCACGTCCAGAGCCAGGCACGGCGCTGCCCGAGCAGGCCCGTCAGCACCGGGATGCGCGCGCGGTCGATGATCGGCGCCCAGGCCCATTTGAAACTGTAAATGAGCAGCGCCAGCGCAAAGGCCGAGATGGACTTTTTGTCTATCCCTGCATCGGACAGGCGATTGGTCAGCGTCGCGGCAAGGAGCGCAAACGGAAAACCTGACGATATGCCGAGCAGCAGCGCCGCGAGCGGCGCGCGCTCGAGATAGGGCGCGATGCCGTCCGACCAACCGCTGCTGTCCTGCCGTGCCCCCATTCTGCCCCCGATCCGCTTCGCGTCAAACACCCACAGTAACAGTTCGCCCGCCCGTGCCAATGGCAGAGCTTGCGGGCATCGCCCCGACGCCATAGACCGCGCAGGACGTATGACACCGCCTCCGCCCCGCTCATCGCGTCCCCGGCCCGCCCGGCGACCAGCCCCGCCCTCCCGCAGGGGCTCTCCAGCGCAGGCGGCCGCCCCTGTGCCGCGCGAAGGGGAGCGCATCGCCAAGCTGCTCGCCCGCGCCGGTATCGCTTCGCGGCGGGATATCGAACGGATGATCGCCGAGGGACGCATCGCGCTCAAGGGCGTAACGCTCGAAACGCCGGCAACGATTCTGAAGTCGCTCCATGGCATCACCGTCGACGGCAATCCGGTGAAGGAGCCCGCGCCCACCCGCCTCTTTCTGTACCACAAGCCCGCCGGACTGCTCACCGCGGCGCGCGATCCGAAGGGGCGCCCGACCATCTATGACAAGCTGCCCGTCGACCTGCCGCGCGTCATGCCGATCGGTCGGCTCGACCTCAATACCGAGGGGTTGCTGCTCCTCACGACGGACGGCGAGTTCAAGCGCCAGATGGAATTGCCCTCTACCGGCGTTGAACGCAGCTATCGTGCGCGCGCTTTCGGCGACATCAGCCAGGCGCAGCTTGAGGATCTGATGATGGGCGTCGAGATCGACGGGATGCGCTATGGCCGCATCGACGCAAATCTGGAGCGGCGCACGGGCCGCAACCAGTGGATTGAGATGACCCTGACCGAGGGCAAGAACCGCGAGGTGCGCCGTGTGCTCGAACATCTCGGCCTCAAGGTGAGTCGCCTCATCCGCACCCGCTACGGGCCGTTCACGCTCGGCGATGCGGCGCCCGGCGCGGTGAGCGAAGTGCGCCGCCACGACCTCGTCCAGTTCAGAAAAACGCTTAAATGAGGATCATCTCCGGCGACTGGCGCGGTCGCCCGCTGGTCGCGCCCAAGGGACTGGAAACGCGCCCCACCGCCGACCGCACGCGCGAAACCCTGTTTTCCATGCTCTACAGCCGGCTTGGCGCGTTCGAGGGGCTGAAGGTCGCCGATCTGTTCGCTGGCTCCGGCGCGCTGGGGCTGGAGGCCTTGTCGCGCGGTGCCCAAAGCTGCCTCTTCGTCGATCAGGATGGCGCGGCCATAGACGCGATCACCGCCAATGTGCGGACCCTCGGCGCGGCAGCCCGGACAGACATACGACGCGCCAGCGTCCTGTCACTTGGTCCGGCGCGCGAGCCGCTCGACCTGCTGCTGCTCGATCCGCCCTATGGCACCGGCGCGGGGGCGGTCGCGCTGGACAAGCTTACCCGGCTCGGCTGGCTGGGGACGCACAGCTGGGCCAGCATCGAAACATCCAAGTCCGAACCGCTAGACCTTGATGGATTTGTCGTCGACGCCGAGCGCGTCATCGGCAAAGCGCGACTTACGCTGCTGCGACGCGCCTCGACGTAAACCTCAGCGATTTTTACGCGATTTGCGCGCGTCGCCGGGATTGATGCAGCTGTCCGTGATGGTCCTGGTGCAGACCGGATAGTCCTTGGGTGCCGTGGAGGGCGCCGTCATGTTTCCGCCCATCACAGCGGGGTTCTGAGCCGAACCCACCGGCGCGGTGGGATTGAGCGGCTGGGACGGATCGGCGGGCTGCATACCGTTCGCTTCGGGCGGAACCGGACCGGTTGGCATATTCGCGTTGGGATCGGGCATGTCGGCACCAGAAGGGCCGGGCGCGGGCGTCGCACTGTCTGGAGCGGACGGCGCGGGCATGCTCGTGTCCGGCGAGGGCGCCTGCATCGAAGCATCGGGCGCCGCTGTGTCCTGCGCATGGACTGTGACGGTGGCAGAGGCCAGCAGCATCGCGGGCAGCATCGCGGATCTCAACATGGACAATCTCCTCAAGGCACCCGCCTGTCCGCAGCTGGACGCTTGGCCGACACGATTGTTCCGCCTGCACACGACCCGATGGCTTGCCCCGCTCCATTACGTTCCCTAATTGTTCAGCATGTCCCTGCCATTTCCCGCCAACGCCGCCGACGCGCCCTATCTCGCGAACCTGAACCCACCGCAGCGGGAGGCCGTGCTGACGACCGATGGTCCGGTGCTCGTGCTGGCAGGAGCCGGCACCGGCAAGACGGCGGCGCTGACCGCGCGCCTTGCCCATCTCGTCGCGACGCGGCGGGCATGGCCGTCCGAAATTCTCGCCGTCACCTTCACCAACAAGGCCGCACGGGAAATGCGCGAGCGGGTCGGCCGCATGATCGGCGAGGCGGTCGAGGGCATGCCCTGGCTCAGCACTTTCCACGCGATCGGCGCCAAGATGCTGCGCCGTCACGCCGAGATGGTCGGCCTTCAGAGCAATTTCACCATTCTCGACACCGATGATCAGTTGCGCCTGATGAAGCAGCTCATCCAGGCTGCCGAGATCGACGAAAAACGATGGAGCGCGCGGCTGCTGGCTGGCCTGATCGACGGATGGAAGAACCGGGGCTGGACGCCCGAGGAGGTTGGCGCGGGCGAGGCGGAGCACTTTGCGAACGGCAAGGGGCAGGCGCTCTATGCCGCCTATCAGGCGCGTCTGCTGGCGCTCAACGCCTGCGACTTCGGCGACCTTCTGCTCCATGTGCTGACCCTGCTGCGACGCGACCGCGAGGTGCTCGCGCAGTACCAGCAGCGGTTCAAATACATCATGGTGGACGAATATCAGGACACCAACGCCAGCCAGTATTTGTGGCTGCGCCTTCTGGCGCAGGCGCGCAAGAACATCTGCTGCGTCGGCGATGACGATCAATCGATCTATTCCTGGCGCGGCGCGGAGGTCGCCAACATCCTCCGCTTCGAGCGGGACTTTCCAGGCGCAAAGGTGATCAGGCTCGAACAGAATTACAGGTCCACGCCGCACATATTGGGCGCGGCCTCCGGCCTCATCGCCGCCAATAGCGGCCGGCTCGGCAAGACGCTCTGGACCGAGATGGCCGAGGGCGAGAAGGTCCGTGTCCAGGGCGTGTGGGACGGGCCGGAGGAGGCGCGCCTCGTCAGCGACGAAATCGAAGGCGCGCAGGCGCGCGGGCTCTCGCTCAACGA
>CAZGVX010000052.1:1523-4295 GCA_964529225.1 uncultured Sphingobium sp. | reverse complement strand
CCGATGACGCTGGCCGCCGCCCGCATCCTCGACAGCGACGAGCTGACGCCGCAGGCGCGGCGGGCGCTGGGGCGCTTCGTCGGCGATCTTGCCCGGTGGCGCGACCTCGCGCAGTCCATGGATCACCCCGATCTCACCCGACAGATTCTGGACGAAAGCGGCTATACCGCAATGCTGCAGGCCGAACGCACTGTCGAGGCAAGCGGGCGGCTGGAGAATCTCGCCGAGCTGGTCCGCGCGATGGAGGATTATGAGACGCTCGGCGCGTTTCTCGAACATGTCAGCCTCGTCATGGACAATGACTCGCTCGCCAGCGATGAGAAGGTGACGGTCATGACCATCCACGCCGCCAAAGGTCTGGAATTCGACACCGTCTATCTGGTCGGCTGGGAGGAAGGGCTGTTCCCCTCGCAGCGCGCGCTCGACGATGGCGGCACCGCGAGCCTCGAAGAGGAACGGCGCCTCGCCTATGTCGCGATCACCCGTGCCCGGCGGCGCTGCACCATCGTCCATGCCGCCAACCGGCGCATTTTCGGCCAGTGGACCAGCTCGATCCCCTCGCGCTTTGTCGGCGAGCTGCCGGGCGCGCACATCGACAGCGCGAGCAGCCTGACGGGGGGCGCGAGCCTCTGGCGCGCCAACTGGTCTGAGCGGGAGGATCCCTTCGCCCATGTCGGCCGGGGCGCAGGACGCGGGCCGGGATGGCAGAGGGCGAGCAATGCCGGCCGATTCTCGCCGGAGCCACAGCGCCTTGTCGAGGCGCGCCGTAGTGCGGTCAATTCAGCGCAGCCGGGACGGTCCGACCTTGCACTCGGTCAGCGAGTCTTTCACCAGAAGTTCGGCTATGGCGCCATCGCCGCGATTGAGGGCAACAAGCTGGAGATCGACTTCGATCTGGCTGGCCGAAAGCGGGTGCTGGACAGTTTCGTTACCGCTGGCTGATCCCGCTCCGCACGCTGCCGGATCTTTTTCCGCTGCACGTGACGATGATCACAAAATCTTCAAACGCCGTCGTTACAAAGGCGTTGCGACCCGAGGGTACTGTTTTCCAACGGTACTCGAACTGACCCGGTGGAACCGCTCCACCGGGTCTTTTTCCAGCCCGTCGCTCCACCTTTGCGCCGCAGCGCATTTCCGCTAATCGGCGGATCATGCCTCAGCGTTCGCCCCTCGCACTGCCCTTCCCCGCCCTGCCCGCTATCGCTGGCGCGACGCCCCGAGTCGCGCGCGCTGGCTACAAGGCCTGGGAGCGCGCCGATCTCACCTTGGTCACGCTCGATCCCGGCACGGGCGTCGCCGGTGTGACGACGCGCAGCCGCTGCCCATCGCCCGAGGTCGAGTGGTGCCGCGCCGCTTTGCCTCAGGGCCGGGCGCGGGGGCTGATCGTCAACGCGGGCAACGCCAATGCTTTCACCGGCCATCGCGGGCGTGCGGCAGTGGAGGCGATGGCCCGGCAGGCGGCGGCGCATCTCGGCTGCGCCCCGCAGGAAATATTCCTCTCCTCGACCGGCGTCATCGGCGTGCCGCTCCCCGTGGACAAGGCGGAAGCGGGCCTGCAGGCCGCCTTTGCCGCCGCCCCCTGCGACTGGGAAACGGCGGCCGCTGCGATCATGACCACCGATACCTTTGCCAAGGGGGCGAAGGCCACGGCGGTGATCGGCGGGCGCACCGCCACGCTCATCGGCATCGTCAAGGGATCGGGGATGATCGCGCCCGACATGGCGACGATGCTCGGCTATATCTTCACCGACGCCGCGGTCGAGGCCAGCTTCCTCCAGCATTGCCTTGCGGACGCCAACAGCGCCAGCTTCTCCTGCATCACCGTCGACAGCGACACCTCGACGTCCGATACCGTCCTCGCCTTCGCAACTGGCGCCCTCGGCAACGCGCCGCTGTCCGGCTTCGACGATCCTGGCGCCGATGCCTTCGCGGCGGCGCTCGCCGACATCTGTCATCAGCTCGCGCTCCAGGTCGTGCGCGACGGCGAAGGGGCGACCAAACTGATCGAGATCCGCGTGACCGGGGCGGAGAGCGACCAAAGCGCCCACCGCATCGCCCTCAGCATCGCCAATTCGCCGCTGGTCAAGACCGCCATCGCCGGTGAGGACGCCAACTGGGGCCGCGTCGTGATGGCTGTGGGCAAGGCGGGCGAGCCAGCCGAGCGCGACCGCCTCGCGATCCGCTTCGGCGACACGCTGGTCGCAGCAGGCGGCATGGTCGTGCCCGACTATGACGAGGCGCCGGTCGCTGCCCATCTCAAAGGTCAGGAGGTGCGGATCGGCGTCGATATCGGGCTGGGAGACGGCGGCGCGACCGTCTGGACCTGCGACCTCACGCACGGTTATATCTCTATCAACGCCGACTATCGCAGTTGATGGGGCCGATGTCAGGCGATACGACCCATCTGCTGCTGCTCTATCTCCTGACGGAGATCGTCGCCTGCCTCTCGCCGGGACCGGCAGTCCTGACGGTCGCCAGTCAGGCCCTGGCGGGGTCGCGCGCGGGCGCGATCGGTGCGATCTGCGGCATCAATGCGGGCAATCTCGTGTGGTATGCGCTGGCTGGCGCGGGGCTCAGCGCGGTCGAAGCCGCCTTCCCGTTCCTGTTCACGGGCCTGCGCTGGGTGGGGATCGCCTATCTGCTTTGGCTGGGGATCAGCCACTGGCGCCATGCTGGCGCACAGCAACGCTGGGAAGCGGCGCAGCGCAAGACGGGCTTTCGGCGCGGCCTGATCTCCGCCATGGCCGTGCAACTGTCCAATCCCAAGGCGCT
>CAZGVX010000052.1:0-1423 GCA_964529225.1 uncultured Sphingobium sp. | reverse complement strand
GTCGTCATGCCGCGCTATCAAAATCTTGCGGCACATGAAGTCCTCGAAAAGGCCGCTGACGACCTCGTCACCATCGCCGACAGGGACAGCGAGGCGCGTCTTGCCGAGGGGCTTGCCGCCTTGCTCCCGGAAGCGTCGGTGGTGGGAGAGGAAGGCTGCGCCGCCGATCCTGCCCTGCGCGACCGCATCGACAGCGGCCTTGCCTGGATCATCGACCCCATTGATGGCACCGGCAATTTCGCGGCAGGCCGCCCACCCTTCGGCATCATGCTGGCGCTTGCGTCCGGCGGTGAAACAAAGTGCGGCTGGATTCTCGATCCACTGACGGGGCGTTTCTGCTCGGTGCTCAGCGGCAGCGGCGCATTTATTGATGGCGAGAAGGTAACAGCGCAGCCGACGGGCAGAACACCGCCCATTGCTGGCATCTCTGTCGTGTTCCTCGAGCCCGATCAGCGCGCCAGCGTGATCGCGCGCGCGGCGGGCGTCCTTGATATGGTCGATATTCCCCGTTGCGCCGCCGAGCAGTATCCGCGCCTTGTGCTCGGCATCAACGATCTGGCCCTGTTTGAGCGCACGCTGCCCTGGGACCATGCCGCGGGTGCACTGTTCGTCGATGAAGCGGGCGGACGGGTCGCGCGGGCAGACGGGCGGCCCTATCGCCCCGACGACCGGGGGCGCGGTCTGCTCGCCGCCGCCTCGCCGACATTATGGGACGTTGGCGCGCGCGCCCTCTTCGGTTAGGGCCAGCGCCATGTGGCAACTTTATCAATTTCCGCTCTGTCCCTTTTCGCGCAAGGTGCGCCTGCTGCTCGCTGAAAAGGGCATCGTCTATGATCTCGTGCGCGAATCGCCCTGGGCCATGCGCGACGAATTTCTCGATCTCAATCCCGCCGGCACCACCCCCGTTATTGTCGAACCGGACCGCGCGATTACCCTGATGGACAGTCAGGCCATCTGCGAATATTTCGAGGAAACGACCGAGGCCTTCCCGCTGATCTCCGGGACCGCCGCGACCCGCGCCGAAATCCGGCGACTCACCGCGTGGTTCGATCAGATCGTCTTTGCCGATGTTGTGGCACCCCTCCTTCACGAACGCATGAAGAAACGTCTGCTTCACCGGCTAACACCTGACGCCGGCACCCTGCGCGAGGCAATGAAACGGGCCAACAGCCATCTCGACTATGTTGACTATCTGCTCGATCACCGTCGCTGGATCGGCGGCGCGACGATGAGCCTCGCGGATGTCGCGGCGGCGGCGCATATCTCCGTCGCCGATTATCTCGGCGGCATCGACTGGGAGAGCCACCGCCCCACGAAACGCTGGTATCAGGGGATCAAGTCGCGTCCGTCATTCCGGCCTCTGCTGGCCGAACGGATGGAGATCATCACGCCGCCAAAGCATTACGACCAGCCGGACTTCTGA
>CAZGVX010000051.1:0-17695 GCA_964529225.1 uncultured Sphingobium sp. | reverse complement strand
CCCCTACGCCACCGCCTCCGCGTCGAGCGAATAGCCGGCCGAGCGCACGGTGCGGATGATGTCGGGCTTGCCCTCGATATTGATCGCCTTCCTGAGGCGCCGGATATGCACGTCGACGGTGCGCAGTTCGATGTCGCTGTCCTGTCCCCAGACGCTGTCGAGCAGCCGCTCGCGCGAGAAGACCCAGCCGGGATGCTCGAGCAGGTGGCGGAGCAGGCGGAACTCGGTCGGGCCCAGCTGCACCGGCTGGCCACCGCGCCGCACCTTGTGCCCCACCGTGTCCATCTCGACATCGGCGAAGGTCAGGATCTCGCCCGCCAGCGCCGGGCGCACCCGCCGCAGCACCGCGCCGACGCGCGCGATCAGCTCGCGCGGCGAGAACGGCTTTGTCACATAATCGTCCGCGCCCGTCTCGAGGCCGCGCACCCGGTCCTCCTCCTCGCCCCGTGCCGTCAGCATGATGATGGGGATGTTCGCCGTTTCGGTCATGCGCCGCAGGCGCCGGCAGACCTCTATGCCGGAGAGATTTTCGACCATCCAGTCGAGCAGGACGATGTCGGGCGTCTTTTCCTGCGCGAGGATCAGCGCCTCCTCGCCATCGGCGGTGTGGGTGACCGAGAAATTCTCCCGGCTGAAATGCCAGACGAGCAGCTCGACGAGCGCAGCGTCGTCCTCGACCAGAAGCATTTCCGCCCGTGCCATGTCATTCCCCCTGAGGCAGGTCGAGATGGGCGCCGCGCTCCCGCTCGGGCGGATGCTCGCCGGTCGCGGCATAATGGACCATCTCGGCGATGTTGGTGGCATGATCCCCGATACGCTCGATATTCTTCGCGACAAAGAGGATATGCGCGCTCTGCGAGATGGTCCTTGGATTTTCCATCATATAGGTGACCATCATGCGGAACAGGCTGTTGTAGAAATCGTCGACCGCGCGGTCGCGCTCGATGACGGAGAGCGCCGCCGCCGGATCGCGCGCGGCAAAGGCGTCGAGCACGTCCTTCACCATGCCCCTGGCGATCTGCGCCATGGACTGAAGCAGCGACTGCGACTGCTTGGTCATCTCGTCGCCGATATGCTGGACGCGGCGCGCGATGTTCTTGGCATAGTCGCCGATGCGCTCGATGACGCCCGCGATCCTGAGCGCCGCCACCACCTCGCGCAGGTCGTCGGCGAGCGGGGCGCGCAGCGCGATGAGTTGCACGGCGAGTTTTTCGAGCCGCTGTTCCAGCTCGTCGATGCGCCGGTCGGCCTGGATGACGCGCAGCGCCAGTTCCTCGTCGCGGCGACCGAGCGCGAGCATCGCATCGTCGATGGCAGCCTCGGCGCAGCCGCCCATCTCCGCGATCAGGGCGCGCAGTTCGCTGATGTCGTCGTCAAAGGCCTTTACGGTATGATCAGGCATTGCCTCTCTCCTTCTGGCCCCCCAGTCAGCCATAGCGTCCCGTAATATAATCCTTGGTCCGCTCCTCGCGCGGATTGGTGAAGATGTCGGTGGTAGCGCCATATTCGACAAGGGTGCCGAGATGGAAGAAGGCGGTCTTCTGGGAGACGCGCGCGGCCTGCTGCATGTTGTGGGTCACGATGACGATGGCGTATTTGCCGCGCAGCTCGTGGATCAGCTCCTCGATCTTGGCGGTGGCGATGGGGTCGAGCGCCGAGCAGGGCTCGTCCATAAGGATGACCTCCGGCTGCACCGCGATCGCGCGGCCGATGCACAGGCGCTGCTGCTGGCCGCCGGACAGGGCGGTGCCGCTGTCGTGGAGCCGGTCCTTGACCTCCTCCCACAGCCCGGCGCGCACGAGCGATTCCTCGACGATCGCGTCCATCTCCGCCTTGCCGGCGGCGAGGCCGTGGATGCGCGGACCGTAAGCGACATTTTCGTAGATCGACTTGGGGAAGGGATTGGGCTTCTGGAACACCATGCCGACCCGCGCGCGCAGCTGCACCACATCCATGCCGGAGGCATAGATATCCTCATCGTCGAGCGTGATGGTGCCGGACACGCGGGCGCTGGCGACCGTGTCGTTCATGCGGTTGAGCGTGCGCAGGAAGGTGGACTTGCCGCAGCCCGACGGGCCGATGAAGGCGGTGACGTCGTCCTGCCCGATGTCGATCGAGACATCCTTGATCGCGTGCTTCTCGCCATAATGCACGTCGACACGGCGAGCGGTCATCTTGAGGCGCGGCGTGGGGGTATCGGCCATGGATGCGTTCACCATCGTCTTTCAAACTTGTTGCGGAGGTAGATCGCGATGCCGTTCATCGCGAGCAGGAACAGGAGCAGGACGATGATCGCGGCGCTCGTCTTGGCGACAAAGCCGCGCGACACCTCGTCGGACCACAGGAAGATCTGAACCGGCAGGACCGTGGCGGGATCGGTGATACCACCGGGCGGCGAGGCGATGAAGGCGCGCATGCCGATCATCAGGAGCGGCGCCGTCTCGCCGAGCGCGCGCGCCATGCCGATGATCGCGCCGGTCAGGATGCCGGGCAGCGCGAGCGGCAGGACATGGTGGAACACCACCTGCACGGGCGAGGCGCCGACGCCAAGCGCCGCGTCGCGGATCGACGGGGGCACAGCCTTGATCGCGTTCCGGCCCGCGATGACGATCACCGGCATGGTCATGAGCGCGAGCGTCATGCCGCCGACCAGCGGCGCCGAACGCGGCATGTTCCACATGTTGAGAAACACGGCGAGCCCCAGCAGGCCGAAGATGATCGAAGGCACCGCCGCGAGATTGTTGATCGACACCTCGATAAGGTCGGTCCAGCGGTTACGCGGCGCATATTCCTCGAGATAGATGGCGGCCAGAACGCCCACCGGAAAACTCAGCAGCAGAGTCACCGCCATGGTGAGCAGCGAGCCCTTGAACGCGCCCCAGATCCCGACCTGGGTCGGGTCGGTGCCGTCGCTCCCGGTCAGGAAGCCGACGTCGAAGGCGAAGTGGATCGCTCCGGCCTGCTTCAGCTTTGCCACTGCGGCGTTGGCCTCCGGCGAACCATCACCCTTGGTGGCGAGGTCGATCGCGGACGTCGCGGGCACGTCTATGATGACGCGCTTGGTGAGGATCGAGGGATCTTCCCGGATCGCGGCGCGCACGGCCTTCCAGGCGGTGTCCGCGACAAGCTCGTTGCCGCCGGGGCCGAAGGCGGTATCGGCAGCCTCGCGGATGGCCTGCGGAATATTCGCATTGGCGAGCGCCAGCTCCGCCTGCGGTCCCCCGAGCGAGGCCGGGTCGATCATTACCGGCGATTTCGGAAAGTCGATCGGCAGCGCGATTTCGGTGCGGTAGAAGCCGGGGACGCTCTTGGCGCCCATCGCGACCAGCAGGAAGGCGAGAAAGCCCGCCGACAGCAGAACGGCGAAAAGGCCGGTCAGGCGAAAGTGCCGTTCCGAACGATAGCGCCGGGCGATGCGGCGGCGCATCGCCTCGCTCTTCCAGTCGGTCGGCGCGCGGGCGGCGCGGGGCGCGGCCGGTGCGGCGGTGGCGGGCATTTCGGCGGCCGCGCTCATTCGTAAGCCTCCCGGTATTTCTTCACGACATGCAGCGCGACGATGTTGAGGAGCAGCGTCACGACAAACAGCACAAGGCCCAGCGCGAAGGCGGCAAGGGTCTTGGGGCTGTCGAACTCCTGGTCGCCGGTCAGCAGCTGGACAATCTGGGTGGTGACCGTGGTGACGCTCGCAAAGGGGTTCAGCGTCAGGTTGGCGGCAAGGCCAGCCGCCATCACGACGATCATCGTCTCCCCGATCGCGCGGCTGACCGCGAGAAGGACGCCGCCAACGACGCCCGGCAGCGCGGCGGGGATGAGGACCCGGCGGATCGTCTCGCTGGTGGTGGCGCCCATGGCGAGCGATCCATCGCGCATGGACTGCGGCACGGCGGCGATGCTGTCATCGGCCATGGAGGAGACGAAGGGAATGATCATCACGCCCATCACGATGCCCGCCGCCAGCGCGCTTTCCGAGGAGGCGCCGGGAATGCCGATACCCGCGGCGAACGTCCGCAGGGCGGGCGCCACGGTCAGCGCCGCGAAATAGCCGTAGACGACGGTCGGCACGCCCGCGAGCATCTCGAGCGTCGGCTTCATCCAGGCGCGCACGGTGGGTGCGGCATATTGGGTCAGGTAGATCGCGCTGAGCAGCCCGAGGGGGATTGCCACGATCATCGCGATGATGACGCCGATGAAAATGGTGCCCCAGAACAGGGGAATCGCGCCGAAGGCATTCTCGCTGCCATAGCCCTGCGCGGCCGACTGCGGGCTCCATTTCAGGCCGAACAGGAAATCGAGCGGATTGATCATCGAGAAGAAGCGCGCGCTTTCGAACAGCAGCGACAGCACGATGCCGACCGTCGTGACGATCGCGATGAGCGACGCGATGAGCAGCGCGCCGAGGACCAGTCGCTCGACGACGTTGCGCGCCCGGAAATCGGGCCGAATGCGCGTGAAGGCATAGGCGCCGCCAGCGAATGCGAGGATGGCCGCCAGGACACCGCCGATCAGTGCATAATGACTGGTCGCGCGTCGATAGGGCTCGATGAGGGGGATGGCGCTGGCATTGAACGCGGCCGCCTGATCGCCGCTTGCAACCGATCGCGCCTCACCCAGGATGCTGGCGCGGGCAAACGGCTCGGTCGGCAACTGGGCCGCCTGCGGCGTGGCAAGCACGCTGTCCGTCACCAGTGCCGGCGAGATATTGGCCCAGACCGCGAGGAAGGCGATGGGGGGCAGCAGCGTCCATATCGCGGTATAGGCGGCATATTGATGCGGGCGGCTATGGACCTTGCGGCGGCCGGCCTGTTTTTCCATCAGCGACGCGCGCGCCCGTGCGCTGAGCCAGGCGATCACGGCAAGGCCGAAGACGAGGAAGATAATACCCGCCGAAGTCACGTTCACTTCCCCGTTTTGCACGGACCGTTATCGCAGAGGCGATACGGCCCGCACGTTTCATGCCGCCGCCGCACGATGCTTTACTTGAGGTCGGCCCCCGAGAGGGTGGTCAGATTCGCGATGGCATCGGCACTCTTCTTGCGGGTTTCCTCGCTTGCCGCAACCATGCCGCGCTTTGTCAGCGGACCGTCCGGCCCCCAGTTCTTCGCATAGGTTTCCAGAAACGCCTTGATCCCCGGAATGGCATCAATATGCGCCTTCTTCACATAGACAAAGAGCGGGCGCGCGCCGGGATAGGTGCTGTTGGAGACGGCTTCGTAGGTCGCTTCCACCCCGTTCAGCGGCACATCCTTCAGCTTGTCGCGATTTTCCTCGAGATAGCTGTAGCCGAACACGCCGATGGCGTCGGGATTGGCGGCGAGCTTCTGGACGATGAGGTTGTCGTTCTCGCCCGCGTCGACATAGACGCCGTCCTCGCGGACGTGGTGGCAGACGTCCTTGAACTTGTCTTCGTCCGACTTCTTGAGTTCGGCCATCGCCGGGTCGGTGACGCAGCCGGCTTCCAGCAGCAGCTCTTCGAGCGAGTCGCGCGTGCCGGAGGTCGAGGGCGGACCATAGACGCTGATCGGCGTCGCCGGCAGGCTGGGGTCCACATCGCTCCAGGTCTTCGCCTTGTTCGGCCCCTTGCCATAGGGATTGGCGGCGATCGCTTCATAGACGAGCTTGGGGGTCAGCTTGAGGCCCGGACCCTTGGTCGACTCGGCAAGGGCGAGGCCGTCGACGCCCACCTGGACCTCGATGATGTCCTTGACGCCATTGGCCTCGCACTGCTCGAATTCCGATTTCTTCATCCGCCGCGAGGCGTTGGCGATGTCCGGGTGCTGGGCGCCGACGCCCGCGCAGAACAGCTTCATGCCCCCGCCCGTGCCGGTCGATTCGATGATGGGCGCCTTCATGCCGGGATTGGCCTGCACGAACATTTCGGCGACGGCCGTGGAGAAGGGATAGACGGTCGAGGAGCCGACGGCCCGGATCTGGTCGCGGCTGGCGCCGCCGCCACTACCTCCGCCCGCCTTGTCCTGACAGGCCGAAAGGGCGAGTGCCGAAACGGCTACGAGCGCGACTGTTCTGAACATGACTGCTCCTTGGTTAACGGGCGATGGTCCCTGCGCCCATAGGCACCCTACATCGCGTCAATGTGACGGTTGTGTGACATTCACATGACAGTCAGGCGCTCGGCGGCAAGCTTGACGGGCGCCATGGTCTTGGCGGCGGGCGGCGCGCCATCGACCCTGGCGAGGATAACGCTGACCTTCGTGCCCTTGCCGACCTGGCTTTCGATCTGGAGGCGGCCGCGGTGCCGCTCGACGATATGCTTGACGATGGCGAGGCCGAGGCCGGTGCCGCCCATCGCGCGGCTTCGACCCGAATCGACGCGGTAGAAGCGTTCGGTGAGGCGCGGAAGATGCTCCGGCGGGACGCCGTCGCCCTCGTCGATCACGGTCAGGCGCACCGTTTCGGCGCCGTCGCGGGTTACTGCAAGCACGACGGGCGTTCCCGTGCGGCCATATTTCAGCGCATTGCTGACGAGATTGTGGATGAGCTGGCTGAGCTGCGCGCGGTCGCCGCGCACTTCGGGGCACCCGATGTCGAGGTCGAGCGAAAGATCCCCGCCGCGCAGGTCCGGCGCGTGCCGGAAGACGCTCGCCACCTCCTCGGCCAGCGCGATAAGATCGACCGTCTGCTCGGGCGCGCGAAATTTGTCCGCCTCGATGCGCGAGAGCGACATGAGGTCGCTGACAAGCCGTTGCATCCGCCGCGCCTCGCCCTCGATGATCGACAGGAAACGTTCGCGCGTGACATGGTCCGCCGCGGTTTCGCGGTCGCTGAGGGTTTCGATGAAGCCCAGGATGCCGGCCAGCGGCGTGCGCAGCTCATGGCTTGCATTGGCGACGAAATCGACGCGCATCCGTTCCGCCGCCTGGCGCTCGCTCTTGTCGGCGAGCAGCACCAGCTGGCAGCCCGCCGAGAGCGGCGCGATCCGCAGCTCCCAGCTTTGCTCGGGCGAGCCGATCCCCACCAGCTCCATGCGCGTCGGCTCGTCGCCCGCGCGCTGCCCCACCAGATATTCGGTGACGGCAGGATGGCGGATCGCGATCCGCGCGTCCTTGCCCAGCACATGCCGGCCGAGCAGTTCGAGGGCGGCGCTGTTGGCGCGCTCGATCCGTCCCTCGCAAACGATCAGCGAAGGCTCGGGCAACGCGGCGATCAGCGCGTCGAAGGCGGGATGATCGAGCAGCGCGCTGGCGCTGTCCGGTTCCGGCGCAGCCGCCACGTCCGGCCTGGGCGCGGCGCTGACGTCGGCGGCGAGGTTCAGCATCAGCAGCGTCGCGAACAGGCTCGACAGCGCCACGGCGAAGGTGGCGGTGGCATCGCCGGTGAGCACGAGCACGATCCCGGTCGCCACCAGCGTCGCGGTGACGGAGAGGGCAAGGCTGACAAGGAATCGCCGTGGCATGGTTAGCCGCCTAGATTATTTCGGTGCGCTCTGCGATGACTATTGCGGTGACGATGGGGCAAACGGGCATGGACGGCAAGAGCGCGCCACAGGGCGAGCGAGAGGGCGAAGACAAGGCGGCGGGCGCCAATCGCCGGCAGATTCTGATGCTCGGCGCGGTCGGGGCGAGCGCGGTGATGAGCGTGCGGCCCGCGCTGGCGCAGAGCGCGGCCTCCGTCCTCAACTGTTCGATCCCGGTGCCGGACGCCAGCCACGGCGGAAGAGCCGTCGCGCTGGACGGCTCGCTTGTCGATACGGGCACGCCCGGCAGCTATCCGGGCGGGCGCAGCTTCAGCGGCGATCAGGTGCGCCAGGCGCTGCGCGGCCGCTCGCTTCCCGGCACCAGCCAGGACCAGAGCCGTGCCTATCTCAATTATATCCGCAGGCTCCAGCATGGGCAGGCCGGCTTCACCTGCTATGCCTCGCTGCAAATGCCGCGCTGAGCATGGCGGGCGACGCGCGTTACAGAGCCCTCCCCGCTGATGCGGTGACGATGCAGGACCTCGGCGCCGTCGTCGCCCTGTATCATCGCCGGTCGGGTCAGACGCACCTGATCGCCGCGCCGGTGCCGGAAATACTGGCGGGGCTGGCGGCGCTGGGCGAGGGGGGCGCGGCGGACGTAGCAGGGGCACTCGCCGAACGCTTCGACCTCGACGCGGAGGGAGACAGCCGAGCGGTCATCGCCGACCGGCTCGGGGAGCTGGCGGCTTTGGGGCTGGTCGCGCCCGCGTGAGGCATGTTTTTCAGCGGCGCGTCGGCCCGGCGGTGTTCCGTGTCGGATCGGCGTGGCCGGAGCCGGTTGCCGCGCTGGAGCGGCTCTATGCCGCCTATCCGGGCGCGCCGGGCGAGGTCGCGGACTGCACGGTGCGGCTGCAACCGGTAAAGCCCTGGCGCAGGGCGGTCCGGCCAAGCATTTTCGTGGCGGGCGATCATGTCCTTGCGGACGCCGCGCCATTGTCCCTGGCGCACGGCCTGCTCGCCGCCGAAATGGGCATGAATCTGCAGATGGCGCTTGGCTGGCGGCGGCACCTGCTGCTCCATGCCGCGAGCCTGGAGAAGGACGGGCGGGCACTCATCCTGACCGGCGAATCGGGCAGCGGCAAGTCGACTCTCGCCGCGCTGATGGGTGAGGCGGGCTGGCGGCTGATGGGCGACGAGTTCGCGCTCATCGACCTTGCGGGCGGCGCGGCCTGGCCTTTCCCTCGCCCCGTCAGCCTCAAGAACGCAGGCATCGAGGCGGTGCGCGCGGTGGTCGGTGAGGGACGGCTGGGGCCGCTCCTCAACGCCACGCCAAAGGGCGACCTCCGCCACCTGATGCCCCGGGCCGAAGCAATCCGCGACATGGACCGGCCCGCCTTGCCCACGCTCATCCTGTTTCCACGATTCGGCGGCGCACGGGCGGCAAGGCCGGTCGAGCAGGCGGAATGTTTCGTGCGCCTGACCCATGCCAGCACCAACTATGTCGCGCTCGGGGAGGCGGGCTTCACCGCGCTGACCCGGCTGGTGACGGCCGTGCCCGCCGCCGCGATCGACTTTGCAAGCGGCGCCGAGGGCATCGCGCTCGTCGAGGAATTGTGGAGCGAGGCGGTATGAGCGCGGCGCTGCTCGTCTCGGTGCTGCGCGATCCGGCGAGCGCGGAGGGGCTTGAGGCTGCGTCCTGGAACGCGCTGCTGTCGGCGGCGCGAGCCGAGCGCCTCATCGGCACCTTGGCGCACCGCCTCTCAGGGTTGGCCGTGCCGCAGCGGGTCGGCCTGCTGCTGGCGGAAGCGCGCGCCGAGGCGGAGACGCAGCGGCGTGCGGCCCTGTGGGAGGCGGACCGGGCGCGCGCGGCACTGGCCGGGACGGGCATTCCGGTCATTCTGCTCAAGGGCACCGCCTATGTCGCGGCGGGGCTGAAGGCGGGCGTGGGGCGGCATATCGGCGACCTTGACATCCTCGCGCCGCGCGGCTCGCTGGACGGGGTGGAGGCGAAGCTGATCGCGGCGGGCTGGGAATGGGTGAAGCCGGACCCCTATGACGATGCCTATTATCGCCGCTGGATGCACGAGCTGCCGCCGCTGATCCATCGCGACCGGGACCGGATGATCGACGTCCATCATACGATCCTGCCGCTGACCGCGACGCCTAAGCCCGACGCCGCCGCGATGATTGCAGACGCGCTTGCGCTGGGCGGGGGGCTGTGGGCGCTCTCGCCGGAGGACATGCTCTGCCACGCCGCCGCGCACATGCTGGCGGATGGCGGGCTGGAGGGCGGCCTCAGGAACCTTTGGGACATTCACTGCCTGCTGGAGGAGTTCGGCAGCGATCCGGGGTTCGGCGAGCGGCTGGCGCATCGGGCGGCGCGCCACGGCCTCGGCACGGCCATGCGCCGCGCGCAACGGCTCGCGGCGTATCTCTATGACGGCGAGGCGGTGCGCCTGACGCCCGTCGACCGGCTGTTTGTCGCGCGCCTGCTCTCCCGCGACGGCTGGGGGCGGGAGCGGCACTGGTGGCTTGGGCAGGCCTTTTATGTGCGTTCGCATCTCCTGCGGATGCCGCCGCTCATGCTGGCACGGCACCTGTGGACCAAGTGGCGCAAGGGCTACAGGCCTGTCGGCTGAGGGCGCCGGGCAGGCGGCACGCGCAGCCCCTTGGTGCGGCTGGTGAGATGCCAGTGGCGGCACAAGGCACAGCGATAGACCCGCAGAGGCGCCGCCGCTTTTTCCACCGCCGCCCATGCCGCCGCCTCGGAGGCGTAGCGTCGCTTGCCCGCGCAGATGCCGGGGCGGGTTTTCACCGCGCCGGCCAGCCCTCGATCAGCGGCACGAGCGCATCATAGTGCTCGATCACCGCGTCGGCGCCGAGCGCATGGGGATCGCCCGGCACATAGCCGAAGGTGACCGCCACGCTGGCGACGCCGGCCGCCTTGGCCGCATTGATGTCGTTGTCGCTGTCGCCGACGAACAGCGTGCGCCCGCCGCCCGCGCGCTCGATCATCGCCCGGAGCGGGGCCGGGTCGGGCTTGAGCGCGCCCACCGTGTCGCCGCCGACGATGACCGGGAAATAGCGGTCGAGCCCGGTTTCGGCCAGCACCAGCCGGGCGAGCCGCTCGATCTTGTTGGTGCACACAGCCAGCCGCGCGCCCCGCGCCGCCAGCGCGTCGAGCGCCTCGACAAGGCCGGGATAGGCCATCGTGTCGTCGGCGATATGGTCGGCATAATGGTCGATCAGCAGCGGGAACAGCCGCTCGACCAGCGCCTCCGGCGCATCGCCCGTCACCGTGAGCGCCCGGCGCAGCATCACCTTCGCGCCGCGCCCCACCATCTTTTTCACGTCCGCCACCGGCAGCGGACCGCGCCCCACCGTTGCGAGCGCATGATTGAGGGCGGTCGCCAGGTCGCCGCTGGTGTCGAGCAGCGTGCCGTCGAGATCGAAGCCGACAAGTTCGAAGGGGAGAGGGGCGGGCATCCGCGCGGCCATGGCGCGCGATTATGGAAACGGCAAGCCTATCGTGGCAAGGACGGCGCGAACCGCTGCGCGCGTCCCAAGGAGTCTCCATGTCCGATCGTCCCCTTGCCATCGTCATCCTCGCCGCCGGGCAGGGCACGCGGATGAAGTCGAGCCTGCACAAGGTGCTGCACCCGATCGCCGGACGGCCGATGCTCCTGCACCTTCTCGCCAGCACCGAGACGCTCGCCCCGGAGCGGCGGGTGGTGGTCGTCGGCGCGGGTCGCGAGCAGGTCGAGAAAGCGGCCACGGGCAAGGATGTCGCCATCGCCGTGCAGTCGGCGCAGCTTGGCACCGGCCATGCCGTCGCACAGGCGCGGGACGCGCTCCTGGGCTTTGCGGGCGATGTGCTGATCCTCTACGGCGACGTGCCGCTCGTCGCGCCCGCGACCATGCGCGCGATGATCGTACGGCTCAACCAGCCCGACGCGCCGCGCGCGGTGGTGCTCGGTTTCCGGCCGGACACGCCCGGCGCCTATGGCCGGATCATCGCAAACGGCCAGGGCCAGATCGAAAAAATGGTCGAGTATAAGGACGCGAGCGAGGCCGAGCGCGCCGTCACCCTGTGCAACAGCGGCCTGATGGCAGCGCGCGCCGCCGAACTGTTCGTGCTCCTTGACCGGATCGGCAACGACAATGCGGCGGGGGAATATTATCTCCCGGACATTGTCATGCTGCCGGGCGAGACGAGCGCGGTGATCGAGACCGCCGATCCCCTGGAAGTGGCGGGGGTCAACAGCCGGGTCGAGCTGGCGGCGGTCGAGGCGGCCTGGCAGAGCCGCAAGCGGCATGAGATGATGCTGGCGGGCGTGACGCTCACCGCGCCGGACACGGTGATCTTCGCGCATGATACGGTGCTCGCCCGCGATGTGACCGTGGAGCCGCATGTCATGTTCGCGCCCGGCGTGACGGTGGAGGAGGGCGCGCGCATCCGCGCCTTCTCGCATCTGGAGGGCGCGACCGTGCGCCGGGGCGCCGTCGTCGGCCCCTATGCGCGCCTCCGGCCCGGCGCGGACGTGGGGGAGGAGGCGCATGTCGGCAACTTCGTCGAGGTGAAGCAGGCGACGCTCGGCAGGGGCGCGAAGGCCAATCACCTGTCCTACATCGGTGATGCGACCGTGGGCGCGGGCGCGAATATCGGCGCGGGCACGATCACCTGCAATTATGACGGCTTCGGCAAATATCGGACGGTCATCGGCGCGGGTGCGTTCATCGGCTCCAACAGCGCGCTGGTGGCGCCGGTGACGATCGGTGACGGGGCGATTGTCGCGGCCGGGAGCGTGGTGAGCAGAAACGTTGCCGCCGATGCCCTTTGCCTCGTGCGGCCGCCGCAGGAGGAGAAGCCGGGCTGGGCCGCCAAATTCCGGGAAAAAATGAAGGCGCGCCTCCGTTCGTCGTAAACCTGTGGCGGCAGGACAGGGAGCCGTGCCGAATTAACGCCGGTTAGCTACGTCGCGTAATCGTCCCTTACGCCGCCGATGCTATCCGCCGCCCGACATGATGTTCGTTCTCTCCCTCGTGGCGCTCCTGATGACGCCCGGCCCGACCAACAGCCTTGTGGCGCTGGCGGGCTATCGGCTTGGTGTGGCGCGCGGCGGACGATTGCTGCTCGCCGAGGTCTGGGGCTATCTCCTCGTCGTCGTGCCGCTGGCGCTGGCGGGCAACGGGCTGGAGGCGAATTTTCCCCTCGTCACCAACCTCCTGAAGCTGGCTGCGGCGATCTGGGTCGCGCGGCTCGCGATCAAGATGTGGCGCACCAGGGTGCACGGCCCCGGCGACGGCGCGCCGACGATGCGCGACGTGTTTGTGACCACCCTGCTCAATCCCAAGTCGCTGATCATCGGGCTGGTGCTGTTTCCGTCCGCATCCGCCGTGGCCCCGTTCGCGACACTGGTCGCGATCTTCGCCGCGACCGTCGTGGCGGTGGGCGGCGTCTGGCTCTCCATCGGCGCTGCGGGCCGCATGGGCAGACGACCGTCGGCGGGCGTCGGCATGCAGGCGCAATGGCTGACCCGCGCCGCCGCCGTCTGGCTGGGCTTGCTCTCGACTGGGCTCGCCGCGAGTTCCTTCCAGCACTGGTGAAGGGGCGACCCGTCACCGTTAATTGCCGGTAAGGCTCAGCCGGGCTATGGCTCGCTCGACATTGAAGCCAGGGGGCGTTTGCTAGCATGTGCGGCATCATCGGTATCGTCGGCAGGGAAGATGTGGCGGAGCGGCTGCTCGACGGCCTGAAGCGCCTCGAATATCGCGGCTATGACTCCGCGGGCATCGCCACGATCCATGACGGCGCGATCGAGCGACGCCGGGCCGAGGGCAAGCTCGTCAATCTCGGCAAGGAACTCGCCGCCGAGCCGCTGCCCGGCACCACCGGCATCGCCCATACCCGCTGGGCGACCCACGGCGCGCCGACGACCAGCAACGCGCACCCTCATGCCACCGGCGAGGTTGCGCTCGTCCACAACGGCATCATCGAAAACTTCAAGCCGCTGCGCGACGAGCTGATGGCGCGCGGCCGCGAGTTCGAGAGCCAGACCGATACCGAAGTCGTCGCCCATCTGGTGAGCGAACTGGTCGAGGGCGGCGAGACGCCGGTCGAGGCGGTGCGGCAGGTGCTGCCGCGCCTGCATGGCGCCTTCGCGCTCGCGATCCTGTTCCGCCAGCATCCCGAAATGCTGATCGGCGCGCGGCTCGGCTCGCCGCTGGTCGTCGGCTATGGCGACGGCGAGACCTATCTCGGCTCGGACGCGCTGGCGCTTGCGCCCCTCACCCAGCGCATCGCCTATCTTGAGGAGGGTGACTGGGTCGTCATCACCCGTGACGGCGCCGAGATCTTCGACCGTGACAACAACCCGGTCGAGCGCCCCGTCACCCTCTCCGGCGTGACCGGCGCACTGATCGACAAGGGCAATCACCGCCACTTCATGCTCAAGGAGATCTACGAGCAGCCGGTGGTGGTGGCGCAGACGCTGAAGTCCTATCTTCAGCGCATGGAAGACCGGGTCACGCTACCCATCCCGGACTTCGACCTCGGCGCGATCGCCCGTGTCACCATCGTCGCCTGCGGCACGAGCTTCTATGCGGGCATGGTCGCGAAATACTGGTTCGAGCAGTTCGCCCGTGTGCCGGTCGACATCGACGTGGCGTCGGAGTTCCGCTATCGCGCGCCGGTGATGGAGCCGGGCGGCCTGATGATCGTCATCAGCCAGTCGGGCGAGACCGCCGACACGCTGGCGGCGCTCCGCCATGCGCGCGCGGAGGGGCAGAAGATCGCCGCCGTCGTCAACGTGCCGACCAGCACCATGGCGCGGGAGGCGGACCTCCTGCTTCCCACCCATGCCGGGCCGGAAATCGGCGTCGCCTCGACCAAGGCGTTCACCTGCCAGCTTGCGGTGCTGGCGGCGCTGGCGGCCAACCTCGCGCGCGCCAAGGGCCGCCTGTCGCCCGCCGACGAAAAGGCGATCGTCAAGCATCTGGCCGAGACGCCCGCCGCGCTCAACGCCGCGCTTGCCTATGACGAGACGATCGAGGGCATGGCCCATTTCGTGTCAGGGGCGCGCGACGTGCTCTATCTCGGGCGCGGCACCGACTATCCGCTGGCGCTGGAGGGGGCGCTCAAGCTCAAGGAAATCAGCTATATCCATGCCGAGGGCTATGCGGCGGGCGAGATGAAGCACGGCCCCATCGCCCTCATCGACGATGCCGTGCCGGTGATCGTCATCGCGCCGTCGGGGCCGCTGTTCGACAAGACCGTGAGCAACATGGCCGAGGTGCAGGCCAGAGGCGGCAAGGTGATCCTGATTTCCGATTATGACGGGGTGGAGGCGGCGGGCGAGGGCTGCATCGCCACCATCACCATGCCCAAGGTGCATCCGCTGATCGCGCCGATCGTCTATGCGGTGCCGGTGCAGCTCCTTGCCTATCATGTCGCCGTCGCCAAGGGCACCGACGTCGACCAGCCGCGTAATCTGGCGAAGTCGGTTACGGTGGAGTGACGCGGGCCTTTTTGAGGCCGATGCCGGTCATCGTTCGCCGGGCATCGTCCCCGGGCGCACATAGGGGAGCAGATGCCCCACATAGTCCGCCTTGCCCAGCGCAACGCCCTGCGCGCGCAGGATCGCATAGGCGGTCATGACGTGAAAATAGAACTGCGCCAGAGTCCAGTCCCGCGCATATTGCTCCGCGCTGAAGTCGAAGACGAGGCCCATCGGCAGCGCGTGCGCCACGGGCTTGTCGGGGCTGGCATCGAGCGCGTGCGCAGCGAGGGCATCGAGCGTCTCGATCGTTTCCGCGATGCGCGCTTTCGCCTCGGCCAGAGTGCCGGGACTGTCGCCGCCGTTGCGTCCTTCGGCGAGCAGCCTTTCGACGGCGGGCGCATAGGGCTGATCCGTCAGGCGGCCGATTGCCTCATGCACCTGAACGCAGGCGAAGCGGACCTGCTTCGACAGCGGAAACATGTCCGGCGCAAGCCGCGCGGACATGAGGGCGTCGGCCGCGCCATCGGGCCGCTCAGCCGCCGCCTTGTCGAGCCATCCCGACAGCGATTGCAGCATCTGCCGGAAGGTCGGGACGAGAAGGGCGGTGGGGGTCATGACGCTGAAACTCACACGTCCAGATTCGCGACGTTCAGCGCGTTGTCCTGGATGAAGGCGCGGCGCGGTTCGACGACATCGCCCATGAGGCGCGTGAAAATCTCGTCCGCGACGTCCGCCTGCTCGATCTCGACGCGCAGCATCGAGCGGTTGTCGGGGTCGAGCGTCGTCTCCCAGAGCTGCTCGGGGTTCATCTCGCCAAGCCCCTTGTAGCGGGCGATGGCGAGGCCCTTGCGCCCGGCCGCGAGCACGCCGTCAAGCAGCTCGCTCGGTCGGCTGACGATCACGCCCTTGGGCGCGACGGTCGCGCTTTCGGCCTCGATGCCGTCCTCGGCCTCGTCACCCTCGGGCGCGGACTCTGCCGCTTCGGCCGCCTTCTGCGCGGCACGGATCGAAACGAGGCGGCTGGCGCTGGCATAGGCGTCCACCTGCTCGGCAATCAGCGCATGGAGCTTGCGCGCCTCGGTGGAGTTGAGGAAACCCGTCTCGACGATGTGATGGTCGGTGACGCCGCGCAGATGCCGCTCGAGATGATAGCCGCCCTCGGCCGACATCGTCGCCGACCACCGGCCTTCGGCATCCGACGCGGTGAGCCAGTCGACCGCCACAGCCAGCGCCGCCTCGCGCTGATCGCGGTCGCTGTCGGGGTGCAGCGCGCCCGCGATCGCCAGCGCCTCGATAAGGGCCGGATCGTAACGGCGCGGCACATGGCGCATCAGCGCGCGCATCCGCCGGGCGTGGTTGATGAGCGCGCGCAGATCCTCGCCCGAGCGCGTCCCGCCAGCGGTTTCCAGAACCAGCGTGTCGAGCCCGTGATCGACGAGATACTGGTCGAGCGCCGCCTCGTCCTTGAGATAGACCTCCGACCGGCCGCGGCTCGCCTTGTAGAGCGGCGGCTGGGCGATGTAGAGATGGCCCGCCTCGATGATCTGCGGCATCTGGCGATAGAAGAAGGTCAGCAGCAGCGTGCGGATATGCGCGCCGTCGACATCGGCGTCGGTCATGATGACGATCTTGTGATAGCGCAGCTTGGCAAGATCGAAGTCGTCGCGGATGCCGGTGCCCATCGCCTGAATGAGCGCGCCGATCTCCTTGGACGACAGCATCCGGTCGAAACGCGCCCGCTCGACGTTCAGGATCTTGCCGCGCAGGGGCAGGATCGCCTGGAACTTGCTGTTGCGCCCCTGCTTGGCCGAGCCGCCCGCGCTGTCGCCCTCGACCAGGAACAGTTCGGACTTGGCCGGGTCGCGCTCGGCGCAGTCGTGGAGCTTGCCGGGCAGGCCGCCGATGGCCGACATCGCGCCCTTGCGGGTCATCTCGCGCGCCTTGCGTGCCGCCTCCCGCGCGGCGGCGGCATCGACGACTTTCTGGATGATCGCCTTGGCGTGGGCGGGGTTCTCCTCCAGCCATTCGGCGAGCTTGTCGGCCATCAGGCTTTCGAGCGGCTGGCGCACCTCGGAGGAGACGAGCTTGTCCTTGGTCTGGCTGCTGAACTTGGGGTCGGGGAGCTTTACCGAGACGATCGCGGTCAGCCCCTCGCGCATGTCCTCGCCGGTGAGGCCCACCTTCTCCTTCTTGAGCAGGCCGGACTTGTCGCCATAGCCGTTGAGGGTGCGGGTCAGCGCGGCGCGGAAGGCGGCGAGATGCGTGCCGCCGTCCCGCTGCGGGATGTTGTTGGTGAAGCAGAGGACATTTTCGTAATAGCTGTCGTTCCACTCCAGCGCGACGTCGATGGTGACATCGTCGCGCGTGCCGTTGATCGCGACCGGCTCCGGCATCAGCGGCGTCTTGGTGCGGTCGAGATATTTGACGAAAGCGGCGATGCCCCCCTCGTAATAAAGCTCCACCTCTTTGCGGTCCTCGTGCCGCGCGTCGGTGAGGAACAGGCGCACACCCGAATTGAGAAACGCCAGTTCGCGATAGCGATGCTCGAGCTTGTCGAAATCGAACTCGGTGATCTTGAAGGTGGCGGGCGAGGGGAGGAAGGTGACGCGCGTGCCCTTCTTGCCGGCGGCGGGGCCGACGACCTTCAGCGGCGCCTCGGCATCGCCATGGCGGAAGCGCATGAAATGCTCCTCGCCGTCGCGCCAGATGGTGAGATCGAGCCATTCGGACAGCGCGTTGACGACCGAGACGCCGACGCCGTGCAGGCCGCCGGAGACCTTGTAGG
>CAZGVX010000050.1:0-17881 GCA_964529225.1 uncultured Sphingobium sp. | reverse complement strand
CTCAAGGGCCGTTCGACCCCGGTTTCCGGCACCGCGGAAATCGCCCAGGTCGGCGTCATCTCGGCCAATGGCGACAAGGAAGTCGGCGAGAAGATTGCCGAGGCCATGGAAAAGGTCGGCAAGGAAGGCGTCATCACCGTCGAGGAGGCCAAGGGTCTCGAATTTGAACTCGACGTCGTCGAGGGCATGCAGTTCGACCGTGGTTATCTCTCGCCCTACTTCATCACCAACCCGGAAAAGATGCAGGTCGAACTGACCGACCCCTATATCCTCATCCACGAGAAGAAGCTGTCGAACCTCCAGTCGATGCTGCCGATCCTCGAGGCCGTGGTGCAGTCGGGCCGTCCGCTCCTCATCATCGCCGAGGACATCGAGGGCGAGGCGCTCGCCACGCTCGTCGTCAACAAGCTGCGCGGCGGCCTCAAGGTCTCTGCGGTCAAGGCACCGGGCTTCGGCGATCGCCGCAAGGCCATGCTGGAGGACATCGCCGTCCTCACCAACGGCCAGATGATCTCCGAGGATCTCGGCATCAAGCTCGAGAACGTCACCCTCGGCATGCTGGGTCAGGCCAAGCGCGTCACCATCGACAAGGACAACACCACCATCGTCGACGGCGCGGGCGATGCGGACTCGATCAAGGGCCGTGTCGAGCAGATCCGCGCGCAGATCGAGGTCACGACCTCCGACTATGACCGCGAGAAGCTGCAGGAGCGCCTTGCCAAGCTCGCTGGCGGCGTTGCCGTCATCAAGGTCGGCGGCGCGACCGAGGTCGAGGTGAAGGAGCGCAAGGACCGCGTCGACGACGCCCTCCACGCTACCCGCGCGGCGGTCGAGGAAGGCATCGTTCCCGGCGGCGGCACGGCTCTCCTCTATGCCACCAAGGCGCTGGAAGGCCTCAAGGGCGCCAATGACGACCAGACCCGCGGCATCGACATCGTCCGCAAGGCGATCCAGGCGCCGCTGCGTCAGATCGCCGAGAATGCCGGCCATGACGGCGCGGTCGTGTCGGGCAACCTGCTGCGCGAGAACAACGAGGAGCAGGGCTTCAACGCGGCCACCGATCAGTATGAAAACCTGAAGGCCTCCGGCGTCATCGACCCGACCAAGGTCGTGCGCACCGCGCTGCAGGATGCGGCGTCGGTCGCTGGCCTGCTCATCACCACCGAGGCGACCATCGCCGAGGCGCCCGAGGACAAGGCGCCCGCCATGCCCGGCGGCGGCATGGGCGGCATGGGCGGCATGGGCGGCATGGACTTCTAAGACGTCCTGACGCTGACGAAAAAGGGGCCGGGGGAGCGATCTCCCGGCCTTTTTTCGTTTCCGCTGCCCCGTGATTGCCCGCTTGGGCTTGATGCCAACTCGCGGTAAGGACGCGGCAGGACCAACCGTGACCGGAAACCACTGCCCATGCGTCCCCTGCTTGCCGCCGCTCTCTTCGCCTCCGCCGCCGCCATTGGCTTCGCCGCCGTTGAGGCCGCCGATCCCGCGCCCTCCGCGGCGCCGCAGAAGCCAGAATATGGCCATTACGGCTTTGACGAGGCGGGCATGGACAAGGGCGCTGCGCCCGGCGACGACTTCTACGCCTATGCCAATGGCGGCTGGGCGAAGGCGACGCCCATCCCGGCGGACAAGAGCAACTACGGCCTGTTCACCAAGCTCGACGATCTGTCGAAACAGCGCACAAGGGCGCTGCTCGACGCCGCGCAGGCCGATCCCGCCTCACGCATCGGCAACGCCTATGCCGCCTATAACGATCAGGCGCTGATCGAGAAGAAGGGCCTCGCGCCGATCAGGCCCTGGCTCGACGGGGTGTTCGCGATCAAGGACAAGGCGGACTATGCCCGCTTCGTTGGTGCGGCCGCGCGCAACGGGATGGAAGGCCCCTTCGGCGGCTATGTCGGCCAGGACGACAAGGCGCCCGAGACCTATATTTTCGGGATGTTCCAGGGCGGTCTCGGCCTGCCCGACCGCGACTATTATCTCTCCGACGCCGCCGAGATGGCCAAGGTGCGTGACGCCTATGTCAAGCATCTCGCCAAAATGCTCGATCTGATGGGCGAGAAGGACAGCGCCGCGCGGGCCAGGGCCGTGTTCGACTTCGAAATGGCCGTGGCCAGGGTGCATTGGACCCGCGCCGACAGTCGCGACGCCGACAAGATCTACAACAAGCGGACCGTGGCCGCGCTGCAGAAGGAAGCGCCGGGCTTCGACTTCCGCACATGGCTGGACGCGCAGGCGCTGGCCAAGGTCGACACGCTGCTCGTCGCGCAGCCGAGCGCCGTGGCGGGCGAGGCGGCGCTGATCGCCTCGACCCCCATCGCCGTGCTGCGGGATCAGCTCGCGATCCGCAGCGTCGACGGCTATGCCGAAGTCCTGCCGGACGCGATCGACGCGGAGAATTTCGCCTTCTACGGCACCGTCCTTTCCGGCACGCCGGAGCGCGAAGCGCGCTGGAAGCGCGGGATCAACTGGATCAAGGCGGCCATGGGCGAGGATATCGGCCAGGCCTATGTGGCCAAATATTTCCCGCCGGAGGCCAAGGCGACGGCCGACGCCATGGTCAAGAACATCATCGCCGCCATGGGCCGCCGCATTGACGGGCTTGCGTGGATGAGCGCCGAGGCGAAGCAGAAGGCGCACGCCAAGCTCGCCGCCTTCACGCCGAAAATCGGCTATCCCGACAAGTGGCGCGACTACACCGGCCTTCAGATCAGCCGCGACGATCCGTTCGGCAATGCGCTGCGCGCGGCCCAGTTCGAGCATGACTATGACGCCGGAAAGCTCGGCACGCCCCTGCGACGCTGGGAGTGGGAGATGACCCCGATGGAGATCAACGCCTATGCCAATTTCGGCATGGTCGAGATTGTCTTTCCCGCCGCCATTCTCCAGCCGCCCTTTTTCGATCCCCATGCCGACCCGGCGGTCAACTATGGCGGCATCGGCGCGGTGATCGGGCACGAGCTCAGTCACCATTTCGACGATCAGGGCGCGAAATATGACGCGAGCGGCAAGCTCTCGCAGTGGTGGACCGACGCCGATGTCGCGCGTTTCAAGGCGCTGACCGACAAGCTCGTCGCGCAATATGACCAATATGCGCCGCTGCCGGACATGCATGTCAACGGCCAGTTGACGCTGGGCGAGAACATCGCCGATCTTGCGGGCCTCACGGTTGCCTATGACGCCTACCGGGCGTCGCTCGGCGGCAAGCCCGCCCCTGTCATTGACGGCACCACGGGCGACGAGCGTTTCTATCTCGGCTGGGCGCAGGTGTGGCGGCGCAACGTCCGCGACGCCAAGCTGCGTCAGTGGCTCGTGACCGATCCGCACTCGCCTTCGCCCTATCGGGTGTCGACCGTGCGCAATCTCGATCCCTGGTATGGCGCCTTCAAGCCGACGGCCGGGCAGAAGCTGTATCTCAAGCCCGAGGAGCGGGTCAGGATCTGGTGACGTAAAGGCGTCGCCAAAGCCGCTCGGCGGGGCCTTGGCCCAGGCGCGTCAGCCAGGGCCGCGACCAGAGCAGCGCCGCGAGCGACAGGAGCAGGCCAAGGCCGAGCAGCGCAGGCCTGTCCAGCCGGCCATAAAGGCCGAGGCCATAGCCATAGGCGAGGCTCGTCACGATCAGGCTGGTCAGCAGATAGTTGCTGAGCGCGAGCCGCCCGACCGCTTCCAGCCTCGGGAGGCGGCGCGCGCGTGCAAGCAACATCAGTGCGGCTGCAATGGCGACGGTCGCGGGGATGCGAAAGGGCAGCGCGCCGACGAACTGGATCGCCTCGACGACGCGGCTGTCCCGCGCGACGATCGCCCACAGGCCCAGCAGCAGCGCCGGCGCGAAACCGAACAGTCCGGCCCGGATCGCGGTGTCGCGATATTGCGCCGCCGTCCACTGCCCCGCGAAGAAGCCCCCCTTGGCCATCGCCATGCCGAGCAGCATGTAGCCGAGCAGCTCGGGCAGGGCGTGGAGGATCAACGCGGCGAGATCCGGTCCCGCGAACAGCGTACGGTGGAAGAAGATCGCCCTATAGTCAGCGCGGTGGATGCCAAGCTCCCGCACCAGATCGCGCTGGAGGAGATCAGCGTGCTCGCCCGGAGTGCCGCCCATCAGACCGGGCGTCACAACGGCAGCGGTGGTCAGCCATTGCAGCAGAAAACAGAGCAGCGCCCATTTGACGAGGTCGATCGGTTCGGCCGCGACGAGACGGAGCGCCAACAACCCACCGAGCGCCAGCAGGATAAGGATGTCGCCATCCCACAGGAACAGGAAATGGGCGGCGCCGATGGGGAGCAGCCAGAGCAGGCGCTGGCGTTGCGCCGCCAGCCCGTCTCGCCCGTCCATCTCCGCCCGGTCGATCACCAGCAGGGTGGCGGCGCCGAAGATCATGGCCAGCAGTGCCCGCGCCTTGCCGTCGAGCAGGACGAACTGGGCCAGCCATGTCGCGGCACCGACCGGATCGCGCGCCGGCCCGCCCGGCATGATGGAAAGCGCATAGGGCATGGCGATCGCGGCGGCATTGGCGAGCATGACGCCCATTACGGCGAGGCCGCGCAGGGCGTCGAGCGCATGGAGACGGTCATCGGCGTCGGTCATCATCGCCGGGGCTCATAGCGGATGGATCGCGCCCGTCCAGTCCGCGTCCCGCACGTGCGCGCTGCGGATCAGGCGGGAGCCGTCTCGCTGTTGAAGAACAGCGCCTGGCTGATCGCCGCCTTCACCGTCGATCGCTGGAAGGGCTTGGTGATGAGGAAGGTGGGCTCGGGCCGCTCGCCGGTCAGCAGTCGCTCGGGGAAGGCGGTGATGAAAATGACCGGCACCTGGAACTTCGCCAGAATGTCGCGCACCGCGTCGATGCCGCTGCTGTCGTCGGCAAGCTGGATGTCAGCAAGGACAAGGCCCGGCCGCGTGTCCATCGCCTCCCGCACCGCCTCGGCCCGCGTCACCGCGATGCCTGTCACGTCATGGCCGAGGTCGCGCACGATCGTCTCGATATCCATGGCGATGATCGGCTCGTCCTCGATGATGAGGACATTGGTCTGCGTCTGCGCCTCGATCTCGGTCATGGCTTCATCGACGAGGCTTGCGATGCTGCTCTCATCCTCGTCGATCAGCCATCCGGCCTCCGCGTCGGTAAAGCCTTCCATGGCGGTGAGCAGCAGGGCCTGGCGCGCACGTGAGGGGATGGCGGCAAGCCGCGCCTGCGCGATTGCCTCGCGGTGGCTCAGGCTGGGCGCCTGCGTGGCGAGGGGTTCCCCGACATTGTCCCATATCGCGTGGAACATGCGATAAAGCCCCAGACGGTGACCGTTTTCGGCGGGAAACTCGTCCGGGACGGCGATGATCGCCTCGAGCGTCGCGCGGACGAAGGCGTCGCCATGCTGCTGGCTGCCGGTCAGGGCCCGCGCATAACGCCGGAGAAAAGGGAGATGCGGCTGAAGCTGTTGGCCTAGAGGCATGATACTGAAAATCTCCCGCGACTTTAGAGCGGCCAGGCGGGATCGCGGACCACATCGTCCGCATGCTCCCCCCGGCCCGTTCACCCGAACCGAACCACCGGCGCAGCCCTGACAGGAGCGTGCGCCGAAACGTGGAACTATCTTGGAAGCGAATTGTTTCGCTGTTCAATCTTTATCTGCATTTTTATGTAAGGGTCCGCCGCTCCTTGCGTCCACGCCTCGGATCGGGTGGACCCGGCGATCAGGGGACGAGGCATTGAATGGGGGCTTCTCTGTGAGTGACGACCGTGACAACGATCAGGAGAACGTCATCGGGGAACGCCGCGCACCGGGAGGGCAGGGCATGAAAGGCTCTCAGGCTGGCGCTCTTCCGCCTGCCACAGACGGCCCGACCAGAAAGAGGCGCCCATCCGGCGTCGAGCCGGGGCAGGGGGCCTCGGATGTCGGCAAGCTGCTGCGCAGCGCCTACCGGCAGATGGAGGAGGAGCCGATCCCCAGCGACATCCTGGACCTTCTGAACAAGCTTGAGTGATGACCAGGGGATCGGTCGGCGCCGCACAATCGAGGGTCGCCATAGCTGCAGCCGGACCCGCCGGCTCACTCTATTCGTCCAGCGGCCTGAAAATGTTCATGCTGCTCATCGTCGCGCTCCTGCCGCTCGGGATCGTGGCGCTGATCGGCAGCATCGGCACCATCCGAAGCGTGGATACGCAGCGGGTGACGGCCTTGCGGCTTCAGGTGGCGCAGGCCGCCAACGGGATGCTCGGCGCGATCAACAGCGATCGGTCGGCGCTGCGCCTCCTGGCCAACGCGCTGGAGGCCGATCCGCGCAGAACCGATATCTGCAAGCGCGCCGCCGCGCAGCTGCGGGTGGGCGGCACGCCCATTCCGTTTGCCGTGACCGACAACGCGGGGCGGCGTCTGTGCAGCGAGGGCGGCATTGATCCGGCGGACGGTCGGGAACGGATCGTGGCGCTGGAACAGATTGCCGCACTGAAGCCGGGGCAGAACAGCCTCGTCGTGCGCACGGCCAGCCTCAATGGCACGCTCAATGCGATCGCCCGCTATGACGCGCCGATGCTGGCCGCAATGTCAGGCCTTTCAGAAATTGATCGCAACTATGTGTCCGTCGCGCTGACGGGGCATGGCTTGACCGTCCCGATCATAAATCGGGGCGAGGCGCCGCCGCCGGAGCGCCAGGATCGCATCGTCGTCCCGCTCAATCTTGCGTCCATCGAGATAGCCGCAGCGGTCAACCGTCCGCCCGTGACGGTGCAGGGCCTCCTCGCCACATTGCTGCCGATCCTGCTGTGGGTTGCGGCGGCGGGGATCGGCTGGTGGACGGTCAATCAGTTTCTGCTGCGACCGCTCGTCCGGCTCAACCGGCACGTCGCCGCCTATGAACCGGGCAAGCCGCTCGGGCTGCTGCCGCAGGGCGGAGGGCCGCTTCGGGAAATCGGGTTGCTCGGGCAGACGTTCAGCGAAATCGCCGACGATGTTGCCGAACACGAGGCGCAGCTTGCCAAGGCGCTGGAGCAGCAGCGCGATTTGACACGCGAAGTGCATCATCGCGTGAAAAACAATCTCCAGATCATCGCAAGCCTTATCAACCTGCACAGCCGGTCGGCGCAATCGCCTGACGCCGCCATGGCATACGCCACCATCCAGCGCCGGGTCGACGCCCTGTCGGTCGTTCATCGCAATCATTATGCCTCCACGGAGCTCACCATGGGGGTCAGCGCGCGTGCGCTGGTCGGCGAGCTTGCCAATGCCCTCAGGGCGAGCGGCCCCTCCGAGGGCGGGGGTGGCGGATTTGCCATCAAGGTCGATGTCGACAATTTCTACATGTCGCAGGATATTGCCGTGCCGGTCGCGTTTCTCCTCACCGAACTTGTCGAGCTGGCGATGCTGAGCGACCCTGCGCAGCCCGTGTGCATCGCGCTGTCGGGCGAGGGCGCGAAGATGATCGCGCTGCGCATCGAGTCCGCCGCGTTCAGGCCGTCGGACCGGAACGCAAGCCTGCTGGAGCGTCGTTACGGCCGCGTGCTGACCGGCCTTGCCCGGCAGCTGCGCGGGCCGCTGGAATTCGATCCCGGGGGCGGTCGCTATGCCATCCTCATCGCCACCGCCTGACCGTCAGGTTTCGGCGTCCGGCGGCGCGTGCTGGAGCAGCGCCGGCGCCACGCGCAGGCTGCGCGAGGCGAGCCGGACCTCCACGATGAACAGGATGTAGGACGCCGCCAGCGCGGCCAGCGCGGCGATGAAGAACAGCGCGATCGTGCGGTTGAAGCCGACGCCTGCCATCTGCGCGGCAAACAGCAGGATAATCAGCATGCACACCAGTGTCGCGCTGACGACGCTGGCAAGGATCGCGCGGTTGATGAACGCGATGCGCCTGTCGAGCAGGCGCATCTCGTCAAGCAGGCGATCGTGCTGCGCATCGGTCGCGACCAGCAGTTGCGGCTCGATCTGCCGCGTGCGATCCACCACCCGCGCCAGTCGCCCGGCGCACACGTTCAGAAAGGCGCCGATCCCCGCGAGCAGGAAGACCGGCGCCACCGAAAGCTGGATGCCGTGCGCCACATCGCCCAACTCGGGGCCGAACTGGGAGAGGCTGACAGCTTCGCCGAGAAGCGACATGCGGCCGGTCCTATCCGGTCCCCGTTGCCGCCGAGCCGGCGTTGACGCCCATGCTGGCGAGGTAGCGTTTCACGTTGCGCGCGGCCTGCCGCAGGCGCTGCTCGTTCTCGACCATGGCGATCCGCACATAGCCTTCGCCGTCCTCGCCATAGCCGACGCCCGGCGCGACCGCGACCTTGGCCTGGGTGAGGAGCTGCTTGGAGAATTCGAGGCTGCCCATCTCCCGGAGCGCGGGCGGCAGCGGCGCCCAGCAGAACATGGACGCGCGGGGCGAGGGAATGTCCCATCCCGCCCGGCCAAAGCTCTCCACCATCACGTCGCGGCGCTTCTGATAGAGTTCGCGGTTCTTCGCGACAATGTCCTGCGGCCCGTTGAGCGCGGCGCAGGCTGCCGCCTGGATCGGCGTGAAGGCGCCGTAGTCGAGATAGGACTTCACCCGCGTCATGGCCGCGATCAGCTTCTGGTTGCCGACCGCAAAGCCCATGCGCCAGCCGGCCATGCTGTAGGTCTTGGACATCGAGGTGAATTCGACCGCGACATCCTTGGCGCCCGGCACCTGCAGGATCGAGGGGGTCGGGTTGCCGTCATAGTAAAGCTCGGAATAGGCAAGGTCGGACAGCACCCAGACCTTGTTTTCCCTCGCCCAGGCGACCAGTCGCTCGTAAAATGCGAGGTCGACCGTCTCGGCAGTGGGGTTGCCGGGATAGTTGACGACGACGACCGACGGGCGCGGCACGGTGAAGTGCATCGCCCGGTCGAGCGCGCGCCAGTAGTTTTCGTCGGGCGTTGTCGGCACCGACCGGATGGTCGCGCCCGCGATGATGAAACCGAAGGTGTGGATCGGATAGCTCGGATTGGGGGCCAGCACGACATCGCCCGGCGCGGTGATCGCCGTGGCAAGGCTGGCGAGGCCCTCCTTAGATCCCATGGTGACGACCACTTCATTTTCAGGGTCAAGCTCGACCCCGAAGCGGCGGGCATAGTAATTGGCCTGCGCGCGCCTGAGGCCGGGTATGCCCTTGGACTGGGAGTAGCCGTGCGCGTCGGGCTTGCGCGCGACCTCGCACAGCTTTTCGATGACATGGTCGGGCGGCGGCAGGTCGGGATTGCCCATGCCGAGGTCGATAATGTCCTCGCCCGCCGCGCGCGCCGCTGCCCGCATCGCGTTCACTTCGGCGATGACATAGGGGGGCAGGCGCTTGATGCGGTAGAATTCGTCGGACATTGCCTCGTGCTTTCATGAAAAATGGGTTTAAGCTGTCGTGGCGGGCGGTTAGACTGACCCGATCACGACAGCGTGGCTATATACGCCGATCGGCAGGCAGGCCAGCGAAAGGACGGAGCGGATGGCGACGACAACGGCGAGGCCCGGAACCGATGGCACCGATGGCGGCGCGCGCGGGCCGGAGGGGGATGTCATGACGTCGCCGCCGCCAGCCGATGCGGATGATGGCGGTTTCCCGCTGGCCAATCCGGAGCAGATGACCCTTGAGCAGCTCCAGCACTGGACCCGCATCCTCGGTCTCTCGCAGCAGATGGTGCTGGAGCGGATCGCGCGGTTGCAGGAACGGCAGGCCGACGCAACCGACGACATCGGCGAACCCCTGCGAAAGTTCGCCCAGATCCAGATGGAAACCGCGTCAAAGGGCATGGACCTCTGGCAGTCCTTTCTCGCGTCCAGACCCGATGCAAGCGGTGCCGCCGTTCCGGCGCGGGGCGGCGACAGGCGCTTTGCCGATCCGCGCTGGCATGAGCATCCGGTGTTCTCGCTGATCCGCCAGAGCTATTTTCTGGGCGCTGAGGCGCTGATGCGCATGGTCGATTCGATGGACGGTGTTGATGAGCGCCAGCGCAGTCAGCTCCGGTTCGCGGCCCGTAATTTCATCGACGCATCGAGCCCGACCAATTTCCCGATGCTCAATCCGGCGGTGCTGGAAAAAACCATCGAGACGCAGGGGCAGAACCTCCTCACCGGGCTCGAGCGCATGCTGAACGACCTCGAACGCGGCCAGCTCAGCCAGACCGATACCAGCAATTTCCGGCTGGGCGAGACGCTCGCCACAACGCCCGGCAAGGTTGTTTGGGAGACGCCGCTCTATCAGCTCATCCAGTACAGCCCGGCGACCGGGCAGGTGTTCGAGACGCCGCTTGTGATCTTTCCGCCGTGGATCAACCGTTTCTACATTCTCGACCTCGGGCCGGAAAAGAGTTTCGTCAAATGGGCGGTCGATCAGGGGCTTACCGTCTTCATGGTGTCCTGGAAATCGGCCGACGAGACGCTGGCCGACGTGGTGTGGGATGATTATGTGCTGCGGGGGCAGATCGACGCCATCGACGTGGTGCGTGACCTGCTCGGCGTCGCATCCGTGCACACCATCGGCTATTGCGTGGCGGGAACGACACTGGCGGCAACGCTGGCTCTGCTGGACGCGCGCGGGCGGCGGGACGCTGTCAAGAGTGCGACCTTTTTCACGGCGCAGGTCGACTTCGCCGACGCGGGCGAGCTTGGCGTGTTCATCGACGACCAGCAGCTGAAGCTGGTCGAGCAACTGGTGACGGACGGCTATCTCGATGGGCGCTTCCTCGCCGCGACATTCAACCTCCTGCGCGCCAACGACCTCATCTGGAACTATGTCGTCAACAATTACCTGCTGGCGAGCGACTATGTCCCGTTCGATCTGCTCTACTGGAATGGCGACACCACCAATCTGCCCGCCAAATGGCTCAGATCCTATCTGGTCGATCTCTATCGTGACAACCGGCTGGTGCAGGCGGACAGCCTCAGCGTCGACGGGACCCCGATCGACATCCGGCGCGTCGCGGTGCCCTGTTATATTCAGGCAGGGGTCGAGGACCATATCGCGCCGGCGCCGAGCGTCTGGAAGGCGATGCGCTATTTTTCCGGGCCGAAGCGTTTCGTGCTCGCTGGCTCTGGCCACATCGCCGGGGTGGTGAACCCGCCATCCAGGCCGAAATATCAATATTGGACGTGTGACGAAGCGGTCGAAACCCTGGACCGGTTTCGCGCGCTGGCACGCGAAACAAAGGGGAGCTGGTGGCCCGACTGGATCGCATGGATCGAGTCGCAATCCCCGGAAAAAATTCCCGTCGCGGGCGCGCGCGTGCCGGGCGGCGGAAAACTCCCCGCTTTGGAGGATGCGCCCGGTTCCTATGTGAAAAGGCGCTGAACCGCGCCATTTGGAGGACGTGGCGCGGAACCGGCGTGCTCCACTCCGGGTTATGTTGCGGTGCAAAAAATGCTTGCGATCTGTCTCGATTTGAGATATGTTGCACTGCAACAAAAGGAGATGATCCTCATGGCGAGGTCCCCCAAAGCACCGATCAGCTCGAAGAAGGAACTGAAAGGGTCGATCGAGACCGCCCCGGTCGGAAGCGGCATCGCCCCGACGGCGACGCCTCCGGTTGCGGCTGGCGGTTCGTTGGACAAGGTGCCGGCACGCCGCGGACGTCCCCCCAAAGCCAAGATCGGCGTGCCCGCAACTGCACCTGATCCGGCGCCCGCCGAGGTGTCTTTGGCCAAGCTCGCGGCATACGCCCCTGCGGCGTCCGCGCCCATGCCGCCCGTGATTGCCGCGCCCGCAGCAGTCCCGAAAAAGCCTGCCGAGGTGGCCGTAAAGCCGCCCGTCATTGCGCCGACCATTCCGGCGGTCGCCGTTCCCGCGCCTGTGCCGGCTCCCGAGCCTGCGCCTGCGCTTGAGCCCCAACCCATGTCTTTGACGACACCGTCGCAGCCGGACGTCGTCGAACCTCAGCCCGCTGCGATGCCGTTCCAGATACCAGAAGGGAAACTTGTCATGTCAGACGCCATTGAAACCACCAAGATGTTCGCCGAAGACGCGCAGAGCCGCTTCCAGTCGATGTTCTCCGAGATCAACGACAAGACCAAGTCAGCGATGGAGAAGTCGGCCAAGGCGTTCGAGGAAATGGGTGACCTTGCCAAGGGCAACCTCGAAGCGTTCGTCGAATCCTCGAAGATCGCCGCGAAGGGCTTCGAAACCATCAGCCAGACCGCTGCCGAGCTTGGCCGCCAGTCGTTCGAGAAGACCAGCTCGACCATGAAGAGCTTCGCCTCGGTGAAGAGCCCGGCCGAATTCTTCCAGCTGCACAGCGAGCTGATGACCCAGACCATCGACACCATGGCGGCCGAAGCGGCCAAGACCAGCGAAACGCTCCTGAAGCTTGCCGGCGATGTCGCGCAGCCGATCAGCAGCCGCGTTGCGATCGTCACCGACAAGATGAAGACGATCGCCAACTGAGGCCTCCCCTCGGGATCGCGACAGGGAAGAGGGCGGCGCCAGACCGGGGCCGCCCTTTTTCATTTTGCGCCCGCTGCCGGAATGCCGATGAAACGTGGCATCCGCCCCTTGCGTTGTCACGCCCCTATGCCATATTTTCACGGTCATGATCATCGAGCAGACGCACATTGTTCCCGCCATGGCCGGGCGCCCTGAGGACGACGGGCCGGGCGGGCCTGGACTCGGCATCGCGACCCGGACCCGGACCCGCGCGAAAAAGCCAACGCCTTACAAGGTGCTGATGCTGAACGACGACTACACGCCGATGGAGTTCGTCGTGCATGTGCTGCAACGCTTTTTCCGCATGGACATGGAACAGGCGACGCGGGTGATGCTGCATGTGCATCAGCGCGGTGTCGGCATATGCGGCGTCTTCAGCTATGAAGTGGCGGAGACGAAGGTCAATCAGGTGATGGATTTCGCGCGCCAGAACCAGCATCCGCTTCAGCTTACGCTCGAACATGCCTGACCGCCGCCGCGGCGGCGTCGATGTCCCGGATGCCTGATCCCACGCCCGCCGTCGTGCTCCTGTCGGGAGGACTTGATTCGATGGTGGCCGGCGGCATCGCCCGCGCGGCCGGGCACAGCCTTGTCGCGCTCACCATCGACTATGGCCAGCGTCACCGCGTGGAGCTGGAGCGCGCCACCGCCATCGCCGCGATGCTGGGCGCCATGCGCCATATCGTGCTGCCGCTCGACCTCACCGCCTTTGGCGGGTCGGCGCTGACGGCGGACATTTCGGTGCCCAAGGACGGGGTAGGCCCCGGCATCCCGGTCACCTATGTGCCCGCGCGCAACACCATCTTCCTCGCGCTGACGCTTGGCCTCGCCGAGGTGTCGGGCGCTGGCGACATTTATATCGGCGTCAATGCACTCGACTATTCGGGCTATCCCGATTGCCGCCCGGACTTCATCGCGGCGTTCGAGGCGATGGCCGCGCTCGCGACCAAGCAGGGTGTCGAGGGGCGGCCGGTGCGCATCCGCGCTCCGCTCCAGCACATGACCAAGGCGGAGATCGCGCTGGAGGCCGCGCGCCTGGGGCTTGACGCCGGGCTGAGCTGGTCCTGCTACGATCCGCAGCCGGGACCGGACGGCCCCCTGCATTGCGGCCTGTGCGACAGCTGCCGCCTGCGCGCGCGCGGCTTTGCGGAGGCGGGCCTGACCGATCCCACCCGCTATGCTGCCATCCCGGACGCACCGCGTTGAGCTATGCGGTCAAGGAGATGTTCCTGACGCTCCAGGGCGAAGGGGTGAATGCCGGGCGCCGGGCGGTGTTCGTCCGCTTCGCGGGCTGCAATCTCTGGTCGGGGCGGGAAGCGGACCGGGCAGATGCCGTCTGCCGCTTTTGCGATACGGATTTTGTTGGCGTGGATGGCGACGGCGGCGGGCGCTTTGCCGACGCTGACGCCTTGGCGGATGCGGCCCTGCGGCTGTGGGGCGCGGGCGAGGCGGGGCGCTTCGTGGTGCTGACCGGCGGCGAGCCGATGCTGCAGGTGGACGATGCGCTGGTGCGCGCGTTGCACGGCGCTGGCTTTGCCATCGCCATCGAGACGAACGGGACGCTGCCCGTCAATCCCGGCATAGACTGGGTGTGCGTGTCGCCCAAGGCGGGGAGCGCGGTCGTTCAGCGCAGCGGCCATGAGCTCAAGCTGGTGTGGCCGCAGCCGGGGATCGACCCGGCCGAGGTGGAGGGGTGGGACTTTGCGCATCGCCTGCTTCAGCCGATGGATTGCGGATCAGACGCCGCCAATGCCGATGCGCGGGCGGCGGCCATAGCTCTTGTGATGGCCCGCCCTGTCTGGCGCCTGTCGCTCCAGACGCACAAGCTGCTGGGCCTTCGATAGGCCCACAGGGGCCTGAGGCCCGAGCCTATTTTCCCGGATCGGCGGCGGGTGGGTTGACCGCGTCCTGCTTCCTCGCGGCGTTCGCCTCTTCGGCCTTCACGTCCGCCTCGATCTGTCTGGACTCGGCATCAATGGTGGAAAGCCGCTTCTCCCGTTCCTGCTCGACGAGGTCGGCCCAGCTTGCATCGCCCATCAGCGCCTTGCGCTCGGCCTTGGCCGCGCGCGCGATCTGGGAGAAGCAGCCGGTAAAGCCGCCCGCGCCCACTGGCGAGCAGCTGTCGGTGCCGGAACGGCCGACATATTCGATGGCCGTCGCACGGTTCGTCCAGCTCTGCACCTTGGGATCGTTGGGGTCGGTCCTGAGGTCCTTGGGAATGCGGTAGCGTTCCTTCTCCGGCATACGCGCGCATACCGTGATTTCCTCACCGCTGCTGACCGGGCAGGGATCGTCGCCATAGACGATGACCTGCTTGATCTTGTCGGGATCGGCCGGACCCTGCGCGGGGGCAACCGAGGGTGCTGCACCGATCGCGAGAGCGGTGAGAAGGGCGAGGCGGCGCATGGTCGTTCTCCTAAATTCGCTTGGACAGGGCTATGGCGAGGCGGCACCCCGCGCCAATGATCCCGGTCAACAAAGGGTAGGCGGGGGCGCGATCTGCGCCATGCGCGACGGCGGTGTCGCGATGCTCCACTTCCTCGGCCCTGAACTCGGCAATTGCTCCGGCAAGCTCGGGGTCGTCATCGCCCAGCGCGTCGAGCTGTTCCCCATAATGCCGGTCGATCTCGGTCTCGATGGCTTCGGTGCAGGCCATGGCGGCCTCCGGCCCGATCAGGGCCGTCGCGGCGCCAAGGGCAAAGCCGGCGACATGCCAGACCGGCTGGAGCAGGGTGGGGCGCACGCCGCGCGCCGCCATCATGGCGTCGAAGCGCACGCGGTGGCGCTCCTCCTGCGTGGCCATACCGGCGATGACACGCGCCGCCGGATGCCGGTTGCCCATCACGGCAAGCTGCCCGGCATAAATGCGCGTCGCGCCATATTCACCGGCCTGATCGACGCGCAGCATCGCCGCGCGGTCGGCGCGGGGCTGTCCGGGACGCGCGCTCATTTGCCCATCCGCCAACGCAGCAGCAGCGCAAACACGCCGAACGCCGCCGCTGTCGACAGGAGGAAATTATAGCCCGCCATCGAAATGCCGAACAGGCTCCACGGCGCCGTGTCGCAGCGGATGAGCGGCGCCGCCATGATCGCCTCCAGCGCCGAGCGTCCTCCGCCCGCCACCGGCGCCTGCGTGCAGGTCGTCAGCCCCTGCCACCAGTGATATTCGACCCCTGCGTGGAATCCGCCGATCAGGCCGCTCGTCAGGATCGCGAGGCCAGCGAGCAGGGTCAGCAGCGCGCTTTGCCGACTGCGCCATTGCAGGCCGATCGCGATCGCCCCTAGCGAGAGGAGGATCGCGGCCAGATGCGGCCAGCGCTGCCACATACACATTTCGCACGGGGACAGGCCGCCGATATACTGAAAGCCGAGCGCGCCGCCGAGCAGGGCCGTCGGTGTCAGCACCGCCAGCGCCCGCGCAGCCGACAGGCTCCTGTCCGGCTTCACGGTGACGGTTGCGCGCATCAGTCGCGCGCCGTCCGGGGCGCCTTGGCGGCGCTCGCCTGCTGCACCGGCGCGATACGTTTCAGCGTCGCCAGCGCATAATGGAGCTGAAAGTCGTCAATGCCCTGTTTCTTGAGCTCCTCGGCGCTCATCGCGAAGCGGGGATCGGTTTTGCTGTCCCGCTCCAGCTCGCTCATGTCGACTTTCTTGGCCTCCGCGACGAGGTGGCGCCGGAGGTCGCTTTCGCGATATTTGGGGCGCTTGGCATAATCGGCATCGCTGATCTGCGGCACGGCGACATCCGGCTCGATCCCGCCCTCCTGCACCGACCGCCCGGACGGCGTGTAGTAGCGCGCGGTCGTGAGCCTGAGCGCGGTCGTCTGACTGAGCGGCAACAGCGTCTGGACACTGCCCTTGCCAAAGCTGCGCTCGCCCATCACCAGCGCGCGATGCTGGTCCTGCAGCGCGCCCGCGACGATCTCCGACGCCGAGGCCGAGCCCGCATCCAGCAGCACGATCACCGGCAGGCCGGCGGCATCGTCGCCGGGCTTGGCGTAATAGGTCTGCGTGTCCTGCCGCTGCCGCCCGCGCTGGGAGACGATCACGCCCTGATTGAGGAAGGCATCGGACACGGCGACCGCCTCATCCAGCAGGCCGCCCGGATTGGACCTGAGGTCAAGCACATAGCCGGTCGGCTTGCGGCCCAGCGACTTGTCGATCGCGCGGATCGCCATGCGCACATCGTTGCCGGTATCGGCGGAGAAGCTGACAATGTCGATGATGCCGATGCCCTCGGCGACCTTCCACTTCACGGGCTTCAGCTCGATCACCGCGCGGGTGATCGCCACCTCGATGGGTTCGTCCCGCCCCTCGCGGACCAGGCTGAGCTTGACCTGCGTGCCCGGCTTGCCCCGCATCTTGTCCACCGCCTCGTCCAGCGAACCGCCATAGACAAGCTGGCCGTCGATATGGGTGATATAGTCGCCCGCCTTGATGCCCGCGCGCCAGGCGGGGGTGTCCTCGGTCGGGGCAATCACCTTGACCGCGCCGTCCTCCATCGTGACCGACAGGCCGATACCGCCGTAGTTGCCGTCGGTCTGCGTCCGGAGCTGCTGGAAATCACGCACGTCGAGATAGGAGCTGTGCGGATCGAGGCTGGTGAGCATGCCGTCGATGGCGCCCTTGATGAGCTTTTCGTCGGTCACCTGTTCGACATAGTCGGCCTTCACCCGCTGGAACACGTCCATGAACAGGTCAAGCTGCTTGTAGGTCTCGCTTTCGCCCTGCGCGGTCGCGGTGGCGGCGAGGGGCACGAGCACGATGGCGCCGGCGAGCGCCAGCGTGCGGATCAGGCGGGGGCGGCTGGCGTCGGGCTTCGGCAAGGGCGGGGGCCTTCGGATAGGGGGCTTTGACTTAGTATAGGGCGCGCTTGTGCTCCTGCCTAGGGCGCGCGGGATTGCGGCAGGGTGAACGGGGAGATAATGGCCGCCCCATGGCTGAACTGGAAAAGACATTCGACCCCGCCGCGATCGAGCGGAAATGGTATGCCCATTGGGAAGGCGCGGGCCTGTTCCGGCCCGAGCGCCCGGACGCGCGCCCCTATACCATCGTCAACCCGCCGCCCAATGTGACCGGCAGCCTCCACATCGGCCATGCGCTCGACAACACGCTGCAGGACATCATGATCCGCTACGAACGGCTGCGCGGCAAGGATGCGCTGTGGGTGGTCGGCACCGACCATGCCGGCATCGCGACGCAGATGGTGGTCGAGCGGCAGATGAACGCGCGCGGGGAGAAGCGCACCGACTACAGCCGCGAGGACTTCATCGCCAAGGTCTGGGAATGGAAGGCCGAGAGCGGCGGCACGATCACCGGCCAGCTCCGCCGCCTCGGCTGCTCGATGGACTGGTCGCGCGAGCAGTTCACCATGGACCCGCATTTCTCGGCGGCCGTGACCAAGGTGTTCGTCGACCTCTACAATGAGGGCCTGATTTATCGCGACAAGCGCCTCGTCAACTGGGACCCCGGCCTCA
>CAZGVX010000049.1:0-18648 GCA_964529225.1 uncultured Sphingobium sp. | reverse complement strand
GACGCTACGGAAACGGGCGACGCGCTGCCCACCATTGACGCCCCCGACGAGCCCGAGGCTGAAGCGGCGCCGGAACTGACGCCTGAGTTGACGCCTGAGCCCGCGCTTGCCGACGCGCCGGAACCGGAAGCCGAGCCGGAGCGCAAGACGCGGCGCCGTCCGCGCGCCCGCAAGGCGGTCGAGGCGCCTGTCGTCGAGGTCGTGGCCGCAGAAGCACCTGTGGACGAGGCGACTGAGGCGGTGACTGATGCGCCTGCCGAGGACGCGCCCAAGCCGAAACGCCGTAGCCGCGCCAAAAAGGTGGTAGAGGCCGAGGCCGCACCCGAGGCAGAGGCAGCACCCGAGGCAGAGGCAGCACCCGAGGCCGCTGCACCACCCGAAGTCGAGGCCGCTCCGGTCGAGGCGGCGCCTGCGGCCCCCAAGCGGCGCGGGCGCCCCAAAAAGACGACCGTCGCGGAAACCGTCGCGACGCCCGTCGTCGAGGCGGAGGCCCCTGAGGCCGAGGCCGTTGCCGATGGCACGGTCGAAGCGGCGAACGGGGCGGCGATGGCCAGCCCCGAAGATGCGACGCCCGAACAGCCTCGGCGCAGCGGCTGGTGGCAGCGGACCTTCGGCGCCTGACGCACACGCAATCGGAACCGGCGATGATGCCTTCGCGTCATCGCCGGTTCAGCCAGCATGGCTATGGCAGGTGCATGATCATCACCCGCTCGCTTGGCCGGTCGTTCCGCTGGCTGCTCAGTTTTGTCGCGCTCTTTGCATGGATGGCACAGCCCGCCTTCGCTCAGCAGATTCTGCGCGACACGGAAACCGAGGCGCTGCTGCATGACGCGGCGGCGCCGCTCGTCAAGGCGGCGGGGCTCGACCCCAAAAACGTCCAGATCCTCCTCATCAACGATCCCTCCATCAACGCCTTTGTCGCGGGCGGACAGATTGTCTGGATTCATTCCGGCCTGATTGCGGCGGCCGCCAATGTGAACGAGGTGCAGGGCGTGATCGCCCACGAGCTTGGCCACATCGAGGGCGGCCATATCGTTCGGGCGGGCGAGGGCATGAAGGCAGCGACCGGCATCACGCTCCTGTCCATGGTGCTTGGCGCGGCGGCGATGGCGGCGGGCGGGGGTGAGGCCGGTATGGGCGTCATCGCGGCTGGCCAGCAGGCGGCGCTGGGCAAATATCTGGCATTCTCCCGCACGCAGGAGGCGAGCGCCGATCAGGCCGCGGTGCGCTATCTGCATACGGCCGATGTCAGCGGCAAGGGCATGCTGGACTTCTTCAAGACGCTCCAGAATCAGGAATATCGCTACCGGCTGCGCGACGGCGCGGATGATGGCTTTGCCGCCACCCACCCGCTGACCGGGGACCGCATTGCCCTGCTCGGTCAGGTGCTCGAAAGCGACGGCGCCTGGAAAAAACCGGTCGACCCCGGGCTCGAGGCGCGCTTTCAGCGGGTCAAGGCCAAGCTCGGCGGCTATGTCTCCGACCCGCCGGTGACGCTGGCGAAATATCCGCGCAGCGACACAAGTATTCCTGCGACCTATGCGCGCGCCTACGCCTATCACAAGGGCGCCTATCCCGACGAGGCGCTGGCGGCGGCCGATGCGCTCCTCAAGGCGCAGCCGGACGATCCCTATTTCCTGGAAATGAAGGGGCAGATACTGCTTGAATCGGGGCGTCCCGCGGCGGCGGTGGACCCTCTGCGCCGTGCTGTCGTAAAGTCGGGCGGCGCGCCCATGATCGCTTCCATGCTTGGTCATGCGCTGGTCGCGAGCGACGACCCGGCGAATCTGTCGGAAGCGGAAAGGGTGCTGCAGGCTTCGCTCAATCGGGACAGGGAGAATCCGTTCGGCTGGTATGTGCTCGGCACCGTCTATGCGCGGGCGGGCGAACCGGCGCGCGCAGCCCTGGCCAGCGCCGAACAGGCAGACCTTACCGGCAAGCCGGGCGAGGCGATACGCTTTGCCGAGCAGGCCAAGGCGGGCCTGAAACCCGGCACGAGCGATTATCTTCGCGCTTCCGACATCGTCATGGTATCGCGCGCCGCGATCAGCCAGATGAAGGACAAGAAGCGCCGATGACGGAAACGGGACTTTCAGCTGGCACGCTGTTGCGGGCGGCGCGCACGATGACGGCGGGCGTGTTCGGACGGACTGCCGCGACCGGCGGCGCGCGCCTTAAGCTCGGGCTGCCGTTCGCGCTGCTGTGCGCCGGTGGACTGGGCGCGGCGGCGATGGCGGCGGTCGGCAGCGACTCCAGTGCCGATCCCGACCGCGCGCGGATCGAGGGCATCGTGCGCGAGTATATCCTCGCCCATCCCGAGATTCTGCCCGAGGCGATGGAGCGGCTGCAGGCGCGCAAGGCGGCGGTGACCATTCAGGAACACAGGGCCGACCTTGAAACGCCCTATGCTGGTGCCTGGGAGGGCGCAAAGGACGGCGACGTCACGCTTGTCGAGTTTTATGACTATGCGTGCGGCTATTGCCGCAAGGCGCGGCCGGATATCGAGCGGCTGCTGGCCGACGACCCGAAACTGAAGCTCGTCTATCGCCAGCTGCCGATATTGGGCGAGGACAGCGTGATGGCCGCGCGCGTGGGTCTTTATGCCGCGGAACAAGGGCGCTACCCCGCCTTTCACCGCGCCATCTTTGCGGGCGGCGATGTCGGCAAGGGCGGCATAGTGGCCGCCGCCGTCAAGGCCGGGCTGGACAAGGCCAAGGTCGAAACGGTGCTGGCGGCGCGCACCTCGTCGCCCGAATTCGAGAAAAACGTCCGGCTTGCCCGGGCGATCGAGGCGACCGGAACGCCGACCTTTGTCGTGGGGGATGAGATGCTGGCCGGTGCGGTCGGTTATGAGGCGCTCAAGGAAGCGGTAGCAAAAGCGCGTTCGCTCGCGCGCAACCGGGTGGCGTCGGGCGGATAGCCGTTGCGGCGACAGGCCGTCACGTGCTTTCGGCCCGCCCCTTGAAACCCTGCGCGACGACATACCACTCGCTCGAACCCTTGCGGCTGGCGGGCGGCTTGGCGTGTTTTACCGTGCGGAAATGCTGTTTCAGCACTTTCAGGAGCGCATCGTCGGTGCCGCCGGCAAACACCTTGGCAACAAAGGCGCCCCCCTCGCCCAGCGTTTCGATGGCGAACCACATCGCCGCCTCGACAAGGGCGATGGTGCGCAGGTGATCCGTCTGTGTATGGCCGACGGTGTTGGCGGCCATGTCCGACAGCACCAGGTCCGGCACCGCGCCAAGGGCCGCCTTGAGCGTTTCCTGCGCCGCCTCCTCGGTGAAATCCATCTGAAGCAGGGCGACGCCCTCGAGCGGCTCCACGGCAAGCAGGTCGATGCCGGCGATCGCGGCGGCGGGCGCGCGCTTGCGGGCGACCTGCGCCCAGCCCCCCGGCGCGACGCCGAGATCGACGATCGCCCTGCGACCTTTCAGCAGGCCGAATTTCTCGTCCAGTTCGATAAGCTTGTAGGCGGCACGGCTGCGATAGCCCTCTGCCTTCGCCTTGCGCACATAGGGGTCGTTGAGCTGCCGCTCGAGCCAGCGCGTCGATTGGGCGGAGCGGCTGCGCGCCGTCTTGACGCGGACGCGGCCCGCATCGCGATCCGTGCCGCGGCTCATGCGTTTGTGGCGCCGGGCTGGCCGTCGCTCTGGATGAGGCCGCGCAATATGCCTTCCCGGATGCCCCGGTCGGCGATGGCGAGGCGCTCGGCGGGCCAGACGTCGAGTATCCCCTCCAGGATCGCGCAGCCCGCGACGACAAGGTCCGCGCGTTCCGGGCCGATGCAGGCGACGCGCGCGCGATCGGCGATGCTCATGCCCGCCAGCCGCGTCGCGATGGCGCGCAGCGACTCGCTCGGGACGATCAGCCCGTCGATGGCCGCGCGATCGTAGCGATCGAGCCCGAGGTGCACGCTGGCCAGCGTGGTCACCGTGCCCGACGTGCCGAGCAGGCGCAGCGACCCGGTGCTGGGGAGACGACCGGCGAAACCGGCAATGGCCTCGGCCATGCGGCGGCGCATTGCATCATAGCCGGCCGCGCGGCGATCCGCCGTGCCGTCCGGCGCTTCGACGATGCTCTCCGCGAGCGAGACGACGCCCCAGGGCGCGCTGTGCCAGTCGAGGATCACCGGCGTTTCCGCTCCGGTTTCGATCAGCACCAGTTCAGTGGAGCCGCCGCCGATATCGAAAATAAGGGCGGGGCAGTCGCCCGGCTCCAGCAGATGATGACTGCCGAGCACCGCGAGCCGCGCCTCCTCCCGCGCGGAGATGATATCGAGGGTGATGCCGGTTTCCGCCTTGACCCGCTCGACGAACGCCGAACCGTTGGCGGCGCGGCGGCAAGCTTCGGTCGCGACGGACCGGGCGAGGGTGACGTTGCGGCGGCGCAGCTTGCCCGCGCAGACGGACAGGGCGGCCACAGCCCGATCCATGGCCGCCTCGCTCAGGCGCCCGGTCGCGGTGAGGCCCTCGCCCAACCGGACGATCCGGGAAAACGCATCGACGATGACGAAATCGCCATCCGTCGGCCGGGCGATCAACAGACGGCAGTTGTTTGTGCCGAGGTCGATGGCGGCATAGTTGCCGCGCGATCCGCGTGCCGGGCGCGACGGCGGCGGACCATTTGGCGCGGAGCCACGCTTCTGCCGCCCCTTCGCCTCCGGGACACGCTCCGGCGCGGGCGCGCGGCCCGGGGAGACTGTCTGGCGCTCCATAGCTCGACCACTTCTTGTATCACCGGCCCCCCGTAGCGGAGGCTGGCACTTGATCCGCAAGCTAGGCGGTCGGCTGCGTTTGCGCAAGTGCACGATGCCGGTCGTGCGCAGCGGCCCTTGACCCCCACCGATGGCCGGAGTAAGCCGCGCCCCTCACTGCCCGATCGTCTAAAGGTAAGACTACGGACTCTGACTCCGTCAATTGAGGTTCGAATCCTCATCGGGCATCCAATTTCTGTCAGAAAAGCGCCTATTATCAAGGCGTTGACGATAAGTCCCGCAGTTCGCCCCCACATTCTGCCCCACATCGCGCTGCAATTGCGGGCGGCTGGTGGCGAACCGTTGCGATGCGGCGCGCATTTCCAGCCGGAACGACTTTCAAGGCACCGGAACGCAAATCAGGCCAGATCACTGGGCCGATAAGTGCAGTAATGGACCCCACACCCAACGCGACAAATCGCAGGCGCAAGGCCAGCAAATCTGCCTGATTCCGGCAACAACAGCTTCTCCGTCAAATCTGACTGGCGGGCGTATGGGCAGTAGATTCCAATCGAATTAACTCAAGAGTTGAAAAGGCGCGGATCATCGAGGAGCGAAGCTCTACTGGCTGCAATTCAAATTCGATTGGTTGTGTCAGCAGTCTTGGGCGCCCCCGGCATGACCGAACCTGCACCGTAAGGAATAGAAGCCCTTTGCCCTATCCAGTTGGGCGATAGGGGCGGAGCGAATCACACACCAGGTTGACGTTCGCTGGCCGGCACATAGGTGGCGTCGAACACGCTATTCGAAAGCCAGCGTCGAAAATCAGAGTTGTCGCTGAACTGCTTGAATAGCTGTGTGTCGTCCTTCATCAGCCCGACGATCACAGCGCGCAGCGCCTTGTCCAGTTCGATCCGTGCGTTCTGCCTGTCGGAGTTCTGCTGCGCGTTCTGATACGCCTCGTTCGCAGCCACGCGCTGCGGTATGTCTTCGGTAATCAGCTTGCGAATACGATCGCTGTCCGCCCAGTCGATGTTTCCGAAGAGGTCATTGAACGACTGAATGATCGCGGATAGCCGCTCAAGCTCGGGTTCGGGCCTGTTGCCGCCGCCTTCCAACGGCACCGGGTCGAGCTCATGGTCTTCATCCTCAAGGATGAGCCGCTGGGTTACCTGCTTTTCGAGCCGATAGCTGTCCATGTCGATGGCGTCCAAGATGCCCTTGGACAAATCCTCGTCGCGCGGGGCGGGGAGCTTGGGTATCAGGAAGTTGAGCAGGATCGACAGCTTCTCCCACTCTGGATTGTTGAATGGCAGCACGGCTGACAGGAAGGCATAGGTGCGAACAAACGCCTTGGCGCTCCCCTTGAAGGCGACCTGCCCGTCCTCGTCCAGCGTATGGATGTATGCCGCGACGCAACCGTCCAGGATCGGGTCCAGCCTGTCCCGATCCGCCCCGCCAAGGTAGAGCGTGACCAGCTTGTCGATGTCGTCCTGACCATAGACCTGACAGGCATCGAGCGTAGCCTTGAGATCATGCAGCCGGTTAGGATCGGTCTCGTCGCTCAGGATGGTCGTGCGGTAGAACGTGTTGAACGACGCGACGATGCCATCGGTGTCGTTCATGAAGTCGAGCACGAAGGTGTCGTGCTTCTTCGGGTGCGCCCGATTGAGCCGGGACAGCGTCTGCACCGCCTTGATGCCCGACAGGGTCTTGTCCACGTACATGGTGTGAAGCAGCGGCTGATCGTAGCCGGTCTGAAACTTGTCGGCGCAGATCAGGAAGCGGTAGGGGTCGTTCTCAATCCGGTCGGCGATGTCCTTGGAGGGGAACCCGTTGAGGCTCGCTTCAGTGACCTTGGCTCCCCGGAACTCGTGCTCACCTGAGAATGCCACGATGGCCTTGTAGGGACTTTTACGCTCGGCGAGGTAGACAGAGAACGCATGAAAATACTGGACCGCACGCTCGATGCCGGAGGTAACGACCATCGCGCGGGCCTCGCCGCCTATCTTGTTCTGCGCAAGCACTTGCTCATGGAAATGATCCACCATGATCTCGGCCTTGAGCCGGATGGCATGGTCATGGCTCTCCACAAACCGGCGCAGCTTCTTGTTGGCCCGGTTTGCGTCGAACTCGGGGTCTTCCTCAACCGTCTTCACAAGGCGGTAGAAGCTATTCACCGGGGTGTAATTCTTGAGCACGTCGAGGATGAAGCCTTCCTCGATGGCCTGCTTCATCGTGTAGCTGTGGAACGGGCGGTGCTTGACCTCGTCGCCCTCCGGCTGCGGTTCCCCGAAAATCTCCAGCGTTTTGTTCTTCGGGGTGGCGGTGAAGGCGAAGTAGTTGGCGTTGGGCAGCATCTTCCGCGCTTCGATGATCGCGTTGACCTGATCCTCAATGGTCTCGTCGTCATCGTCGTCCAGCCCAGTCAGTGCGGCGTTGAGCGCCGCCGATGCCTTGCCGCCTTGGCTGGAATGGGCCTCGTCGATCACGATTGCGAACCGGCGATCCCTGTGGTCCGTTCCGATGTCGTCGAGGATAAATGGGAACTTCTGAACGGTGGTGACGATGATCTTCTTGCCAGCAGCGATAAACCCCTTGAGGTCGCCGCTTCGCTCGGCATGGCCGATGGTCGCGCCCACCTGAGCGAAGTGCTTGATCGTGTCCCTGATCTGCTGGTCGAGGATGCGCCGGTCGGTGACGACGATCACAGAGTTGAACACCGGCTGCCCGGACACCTCCAGCCTGATTAACTGGTGCGCCAGCCAGCCGATTGAGTTCGACTTGCCCGATCCGGCAGAGTGCTGGATCAGCTTGCGCCGCCCGGCCCCATGCTCGCGCGCATCGGCGAGCAAGGCGCGCACTACATCCAACTGGTGATAGCGGGGGAACACCTGCTCCCGCTTGACCTTCCCGGTCTTGGGATCGCGCTTCTCGATGATCTGCGTGAAGTTCTCGATGATGTTGGCGAGGCTGACGGGTGCCAGGACTTCCTTCCAGAGGTAGTCCGTCTTCAGACCGTCCTTGTTTGGCGGGTTACCCGCGCCGTCATTCCAGCCCTTGTTGAATGGCAGGAACCACGATGCCTTGCCCTTGAGGTGGGCACAGAACATCACCTCCACGTCATCGACCGCGAAGTGGGCAATGCACCGCCCGAACTCGAACAGCTTCTCGCGCGGGTCGCGGTCGCGGCGGTACTGTTCCACCGCATCGGCCACCGTTTGCTTGGTCAGACTGTTCTTCAACTCGAAGGTGGCGACCGGAAGGCCGTTGATGAACAGGCCGAGGTCAAGCGCATGGGCGGTATCATCAAGGCTGTAGCGCAACTGCCGGGTGACGGTGAAGCGATTGAGCCGGAAGCGCGCCTGCGCCGCCGTATTGCCGACTGATGGCGAGGCATAGAACAGCGTGACCTCGTGCGGGCCGTGCTTCACGCCCTTGCGCAGCACGTCGATCACGCCGCGTTTGGTGATCTCACCTTGCAACCGGCCAAGGAACTTCTGTCGCGTCGGGGTGTCGTCGTCGAGGCTGAGCGCGCCGATCAGCGCGGGCTGGGTCGAACGGACGAACTCGGTGAACTGGACGAGGTCCAGCGTCCACGCCCGGTCATAGTCCCGTGGATCGCCGATCTGCCAATGCCGCAACGCCGCCATGGCATCGCCGGGGCTGCGCACCACGTCTGCAACGGGTTGCACGCCGCGCGTGCCAGTCATGTCCGCCACGATGAGGGCTTCCAGCCCGCCTTCGGACGTGTTGGTCCTCATGCAGCGTCAAGCCAGCCTTTGGATTTGAGCGTCTCGAACGCGATGCCGACCTGCCGCTCGGTGAAGACCTTCTTGCGGTCGTTCCAATTGTGGATGCGGGTCAGGGCCTTCGCGGGCGTGTCCGCCTCTTCGTTGGTGGCGACCCAATGGACCGTGGCCAGCAGTTCGAGGCCGTAAGGGGTCTCGAAGCCATCGACCAGATCGGCGACGCGCCCAAGATGCTCCAGCATCTCCGGCCTTGTCGAAACGAACTGCTGGGCGTCTTCATACGCGCCGGGAACCAAGGTCAGTTCCTTGTAGGGCTGATCGCCACCATCCTGATAGCCGGACACGAAATGGCCCTCGATGCGATGCAGCACATGCCGCAGCGTCTGGGTGTAGGGGCCGTAGGGTCCCTTGTCGTACTTCAGCTTCAGCGGCTGCCCGGCAAGCTGCAAGAAATACAGCAGTTTCTGGACTTCGATCAGCGTGACGAACGGGTCGAGCAATCCCTTGAGGTACTGCTGCATGAGGATGATCAGCGATGCGCTTCCTTCCTTCATCGGCGGGACCTCCGAAGACTTCACCACCTCGGGTGCGCCATCAGGCTGGTAGATGATCACTGCGAGGTCAGGGATGTCGCGCATGGCGGCCTCGATGCGGGGCCGCACCTCGTTCCAGTCCAGCCCGCCAAGCCCAGCGCCGAGCGGCGGGATGGCAATCGACTTGATCCCGCGTCCCTGCACTTCCCGCGCCAGCGCGATCAGGCCGCTCTCGATGTCCTCGATCCGGCTCTTGCCTTTCCAGTGGCGCTTGGTCGGGAAGTTGATGATGTAACGCGGGTTGGTGAAGGCCCCGGTGTCGAACACGAACATCCGGCCCGGCTGAACCTCGTCTGCCTTGCACGCAGCTTCGTAGGCCCGGAAGTTGGCCGGGAACGCCTTCTTGAACTGGAGCGCGATGCCGCGCCCCATGATCCCGACACAGTTCACCGTGTTGACGATGGCTTCCGCGCTCGCCTTGAGGATGTCCCCGGTTCTGAGTTCGATCTGTGCCATGGCTCTGCTCCCTCAGTAGTACCATTCGGGCTTCGGGCGAATAGCCATTTGCTGGCCTGCATTCCCCAACGCCTGCGCGGCCAAGCGCGCTACACGGTCACTTTTTGTTCCGATACCGCGAATGAGGTGCCAAGGAAAGCTGTGTTCCAACAGGAACTCCGCCTGCTTGCCTCGCTTGATCGCGGGGTCAACCGTGCCGCCAGCCCATTGCCGGGCAGCCACCCCGTCCCAGTTGATCTCCGGGAGCGCGGCGAGATCGGCGCGATCCTCGAAGTCATAGGAACCGGCATTGGACAGGGTGAAGGCCCAGCGACGTTCCTGCTGCTCCGCCCATGCGACGGCCTCGTGCATGTAGGCAACCAGATGGACGATGTCATCCTGCCCGCCCTTGTATGCCAGTTCGGCGTTTCGCATGTGGATCAGGTAGAGCATCACCGAGCGCGGGCAGAAGTAGAACGGCACGCAACTGCCAACGAACAGGCCTGGATGGCTGGCAAGATACAACTCGGTCATCCGGCGCGCCTTGATCTTGTTCATGCCGATCACGGTGCCGATGGCGGGGCGCTGCGCCATCTCTGCGTCGGAATAGAGGAACCCGTCTGCCGCAATCGCCGCCAGCTTGTCCACGTGCACGATGTGGTAGATTTTTGGCTGGTCAGGGACAGTGCCGGGCATAGCTCAAGCGTCCTCCGTCTCGGCGTCGAGGGTGGCCTCGTCTTCGGCATCCATATCGTCGGATGCGTTGGCGAAGGCTTCACCCTCGGCGACGTCGGGCAGGCTGGCTGCCGCCGCGCGCACGTCGAGTTTGCCGGTGACGACATCGGCGATCAGCCGGGTGCGGAACTCTTGGATGAGGGCAATCTCATTCTGAGCCGATGCGATCGCCGCATCGTAAGCCACTGTCGCGGTGTCCAAATGGGCGATGATCGCGTCTTGCTCACTGATGCTGGGTGGCAAGGCGAGCTTCAATGATCCAAGCCGAGTTTCGTTGATCGCGGGGTAAGCCACCCCATCAGATCGGGAGATCACAAGGTTGATGAACGCCGCGCTCTGGAGCGCGAAAGCGAAGAACCGAGGGCTGACTTGTTCGTGTGGGGTAAGCACAGCAAAGCCGGTGGATGCGATCAAATCTGCACGATCCTGATCGACAAACCAAATCGCCTTCAAATAGGTGCGGACTGTCGAAATGATCGTGTCGCCAAAGCGAACCACGCGCCGCGCTCGCGATGGCGATGTGGCGAAGGTCATCCGCTCAAGCGGCGCGGTCAACATACCAGTCCCGACCGAACCAATGTCGATGTAGTCGAACGCAAAATCGTCTGGCGTGTTCTGCCCCAGCGTTACCCTGTTGATGTCAGACCACCACTTGAGCGGTTTGACCTCCCAATGCTCCGGCACATCACCAAGCCAATCGACGCCCGAGGGCTTGAGCGTAGCGGCGGGATTGAGGCCGCGCGTGGCAGCGCGGTGGATGATCGACTGCTTCTGTTCGTTCAACAGGGCGATCAGCCGCCGCTTGGCGCGGATCAATTTGCCCGTCATCGCCCCATGCCAATCGAGATAGCGTGCAATCAGAGCTTGGTCCTCCAGCGGAGGATATGGCAGATCAATCAGCGCGAAGTTTGAGTAGTTGAGGTCTTGCCCGTCTCGGATGAAGTTGCCCGTCGTCCGCAGTGCCTGAATGTAGGGCTGTGACTTAAACAAGTGCTGGTAGTAACCAATGCTTACCTCTGCGGTCGGCTTCAAAACGATATACGAGGAGCGAATGCCGCCCTCCGCCCATGCTCGCTCTAGTCCGCCCTCAAAGCTCCTCATGCTGATGATGAAGTCATCTCGTCTGACGAGACGACGCTTGTCGAGGTTCTTGTTGAGCTTGGTAACCTTGCGGCCAACGCGCCGTTCATACTCAGCTTGCTCAATCACCCCATAGGCTTGGGTGGCAGCAAGCTGTGGCTCGTCAACTGACGCAAGCTCCGGGCGTGGCTGGAACAAGCGCTTGGACGACACAAACTGCCAGCCCTGCGGAAGTGCCTCGATCCACGGGACCCTCCAGTACCCAGTGGGCGCTACGGCTTTCATGCCGGAGCCCCGATGATGCTCGGCAACAGGCCATCGGTTTCCTGCTCCAGTGCCAGGATGTCGGCCCGGATTTGCTCTAGCGTGCGCAGGGGCTGCGGCTTGTAGAACACGCGGGTGAAGCTGATCTCATAGCCGATCTGCGTCTTCTCGGCGTCGATCCACGCATCCGGGGCATAGGGCAACACCTCGCGCGCGATGAACGCCTCGATGCCTCCCGCTTCCAGCAATGGTACATTCTCGGTATCGCGCAGGCCAGTATCCGGCTCATACTCGACCACCACGGATTTGTCGTCGATGGTTGCGGCGAACAGGCCATGCATCGGGTCAGCCTCGGACTTGCCGGGCTTGTAGATCTTTTTGATCACCTCGGCGGCCTCAGGATCGCGCGTGCCTAAGGCAGTCCGGAGCAGCTTCTCTCGCTTGGCCGTCATCTTCACGCCCGCCTTGTCCGCCAGCGGGTCCAGCGTGTCCATGAACGCGTTGAAGTCCATATGTGGGCCGATGCCGATCGCGGCTGCGGCACGCTCCGCCAGATTGGCAAGCGGGCCTTCCTTCTCCTCGTTGCAGATCGCGCGCAAATGGCGCAGCTTGTCGTCCGTCAGGTCGATGCGGAGCCGCAGGGGACGCTCGACCGTGACTTTCCAGTAACCGAACTCATCGTTGGGGAAGATGCGCGATTGCCCGCTCCGCTCGAACCCGATGAAGGTCTGCACGATCTGCTCGATATGGTTCAGGGTAAGCTGGCAGTTCTTCTTGCCCATGTTCTTCCGCAGCGGATCGTACCAGCCGGTGGCGTCGATCAGTTGCACCTTGCCTTTGCGCGCCTCTGGCTTGCGGTTGGTCAGCACCCAAACATAGGTGGCGATGCCGGTGTTGAAGAACATGTTGAGCGGCAGGGCGATGATCGCCTCCAGCCAGTCGTTCTCGATGATCCAGCGTCGGGTGTTGCTCTCGCCGCTGCCAGCGTCCCCCGTGAACAGCGATGATCCGTTGTGGACGCTGGCGATGCGGCTGCCCAGCGCTGTCTTGTGCTTCATCTTGGACACAAGGTTGGCGAGAAACAGCATCTGCCCGTCGCTGGATCGGGTCAGCAGGCTGTATTCATCGTCACCGCCGTGGCTGATGATGAAGCGGGGATCTCTGATGCCGCCCTTGCCTCCCATGCGCTCGAGGTCGGTTTTGTAGCTTTTACCGTATGGCGGGTTCGACAGCATGAAGTCGAACTCGCGGGCCGGAAAGGCATCGTTGCTGAGCGTTGACCATTCCGGCCCGCCCACGATGTTGTCCGCCTCCTCGCCTTCACCCTTGAGGATGAGGTCAGCCTTGGCGATGGCGTAAGTCTCGGCATTGATCTCCTGCCCGAACAGGTGGGTGGAGACTTTCTTGCCGTGTTCGCGGGCAATCCGCTCCAGCGTTTCCTCGGCGACGGTCAACATGCCGCCCGTGCCGCACGCGCCGTCATACAATAGGTAGGTGCCGGACGCGATCTGCTCGGCCACCGGACGGAAAATTAGTTCGGCCATGAGCTTGACCGCGTCGCGCGGGGTCCAATGCTCACCTGCCTCCTCGTTGTTGTCCTCGTTAAATTTGCGGACCAGTGCCTCGAAGATCGTCCCCATGCCGTGGTTGTCGAGCGCGGGCAGCTTGACCGAACCGTCACCGTGCAGAACCGGGTTAGGGCCAAGGTTAAGCTGCGGATCGAGGAACCTCTCGATCAGGCTGCCGATCCGGTCGGCTCGGGACAGCTTCGGTATCTGGTTGCGGAACTCGAAGCTCTCCAGGATCGACTGAACGTTGGGGCTGAACCCGTCGAGATACGCCTCGAAGTCGTCCTTCAACTGGGCTTGGCTGGCCCGATTGCGCAGATCCCGCAGCGTGAACGGCGAGGTATTGTAGAAAGCCTGCCCGGCTGCCTGTCGAAGGGCTACATCCTGTTCGATCACTTCGGCGGCATCGAGTTGCGCCTTCATCGCCCGGACGTTGTCCTTGACCGGCTCTAGTACGGTATCGAGCCGCCGCAACACGGTCATGGGCAGGATCACGTCGCGGTATTTGCCTCGGACATACAGGTCGCGCAGCACGTCGTCGGCAATTCCCCAGACAAAGTTCGTTATCCAGTCGAGATTGCCGTTAGCCATGATTTGTGACGTTCTCCGATCACTGGTGGGTCGTGCAATGGACGGCTCACATCCACTTCGCCACCCGTTCATAGCAGCGCGATCGCAGAATGGGAGGGGCCGCCAACTTATGCCGGTCACCCTTGCGCCATTTCGCGCGCGGCCTGCGCGAGGACCTGCATCGCTTGCCGGAAATTGCCGCTTTTCATGGCGTCATCGAGGAGCTGTTGAAGCTGCGTTAACCTGTAGGCCCGATGGGTTATTGCGATACTCCCGATCTCCTTTGCGTAACGTTCGCGCACAAGGTCAAAATGTTCCAGCCAGCGATTGGACCCGACATACTGGTGGCAATGAGGGTCATAGGCTCGGACATGCCGCGATGTCAGAGCGATCCCGAACTCGTCGGCGATAAGTTGAACAACTTCTGCATGGGTCCTGTAGCAGGCCAGGTGCTCGATAATCCGCCGTTTCACAGAATCGGGCAGGCGTTTCATTTATTAAGTCCCGCGTAAGTCATCGGCTTTGCCGAGACTGCGCCTACATAGGACTGGGCAGCCCGCACCTCGCTATGCGGGCCGTGCCAACTCGGAACTGGTGCCCGGAGATCTACGGTCGCCATCACCATCGGGATATAGCCGTCCTACTAGAGCTGTGCCTTCAGCACGTTACCGGGTCCGGAGGTTGCAGGTGGTTTGCCTGGTTTCGCCAGCGTACTGCCGGGCGCACACATTGATCCTGTCACGATGTCCGACCTCCCTACGCGGCGGTTAAATGGGCCGCCGATTTTTTTGAGGTGATTGCGAGGCGGAGTCTCACATCAGCGATACACTGGAGATTACACTGGGTACCACCCCGCCTATGGCTAGATGTATATGTGCCCGGATTTTCGGGACGTTCGGGATGACGAAAGCGTTTGGATAGGTCCGGGTTTTTCGGACAGTCAGGGGCGCATTTGCTGTCAGTGTCCGGATTTTCCGGACATGCTGTCCCAATTTTCCGGACCGTTGATTTTTCCCGGCTCCAAGCGATGAAGTCCTTTGTCGCCGCCATGCAGTCGGTCTTGAGCCAGGTCAGTCGCCATTCGGTCGACCGCCGCGTCTCAGGGTTTTTCATGTTGAAACCGCCAAGCCTGGCGGGCGCGACAAATCCCCGTTCGATGAGCGTGCCGAAGTAGCCTGGGACGGTATCCTTGTTGACGTTGAGGCATTTTGCAGCCTCGCGCTGCCCTAGCCCGATGTGGCCGTTGTTGCCGCCATTGTGCCGCCGGATAAGCTCGTCCAGCAATGCGCGCGGTCCGGGCTTCATTGTCCGGTATGCCGCGCAATCGAATATGTAGTAGTCGAGCATGAGAAACGCCGTTGAACCGGCGTTTCTCCCATTCTTGAGCACCTTTGCTTTTCGCCTAGCCATTGCCTGACGCTCCACCGCCGAATTGGGCAAGGCGTTCTCGCGCCAGATCGGTTATCGTAAGCACCGCTGCGTATTTGCCGGAGGGGTTGCGGCGACGGGCTCCGGTCGGTCTGATCAAACCCATGGCCCGCAGTTCGGAGAAGCGCGGTTGCAGGCTCTCACGGGAGACTCCGGCAAAAGCGACAGCCTCAAGAACCGTCGCTTCGCCCAGCTCGTCCAGCGCATGCATGGCGACGTAGCGAAGGCAGGAAACACGAGGCGCAATGGCCTCGGCAGCGTCCTGGCTCGTGCCGTCCGCGCCTTTTGCGCCGGGAGTATCCGGATAGTGATCAGTCATTGCCGCACTCCCCGAATGCGAGGGCAGCGAGCATGATGACCAGATCAGGTCGCATGTTGTGTGCTGCGATGAGGATTTGCACCTGAAGATCAGGGCGGGTAGTGAGAAGAAGCGACAGGCCCGCAAAGCTATCGCGCGAAGCCCCGGCATCAGCCGGGGTTTTGCATTTCTGGGTCATAGCTCACACCTCGCCTTCGACAAGGCGACGCAGAGAGCTGGTCAGGACAAGGCGCTTGCGCCCGACCTTACGGGTTTCCAAGCGACCATCAGAAATGGCAGAATAAAGCGTGGTTTTCCCGAGGCCGGACACCTTCACGGCATCCGCGATACTGAGAGCGATCGGCTCCATGATTGGGGTTCTCCGCCAGCATTCCGGCAAGTGCACCGGGGCTCGCGCTGGCAGGAAAATCAGCTGACCTGATTCGGTTTTCAGAGCAAAATCGGAAACTGAAAAATTGGTAAATCACCGACGCAGAAGTTCTTGAATGCGTTGTAGGACGATAGCTGTATGGTTGCGCTGATCTGCGACCTTGAGTTTGGCGCGAATCTGCATGACTTCGGTCTCGATCTGGTCCCGGGCAGCCGGTACCTTGGATCTTTCAGGATGATGCAGTTCATTGCACCACCTCTTTATCGTTCCGGGACGTGTGCCGCATCGGTGGGCAATCTCTTTGGTGGCCGCATCATTAGTTTTGAAGGCCGGAAGGAGCCTCAGGAGTTGGACACATGTCACAATGATCATTTGCTGCACGCGTTTCGTCGATTGCGTGGGGTGCGCCTTCGTTGGTTTGGCGACGAGCCAGGCCGGAGCTGATCCTCGTTCGACGTCAACAATGCTGGTGAGTACATAATGTAGCCCTTCCAGGGCCTCGGGGGTCATCTGCATTATCGGCATCGCTTTCAGCATCTCGAACACATTGGCAACGATCAGCGCGGCCTTTTGCCGCACATCGGCCAATGCTTTTTGGTCGATTTTGTCGTCGATGTCCCTGACGTCTTCCAGAAGATGTGATTGGGCATCCCGCAAGTCAGAGCTTGCCGCGAGAAGCTTTTGGACGAGAATCGTTGCCCAGTCGCCGGGATCCATACCGAATATGACCGACTCCATTTCCTCATAGGGAGTTCGTTCTTCCACATCCGCTGGTGCGGTGTCAGCTAAGCCAAATTCCCCATCGTTTCCTTTCATCCGCATCGCGATTCCCCAAGGATCGATCCTGACGTGCGCCCCTGATTGTTAGCAGTCAGAGGTAGAGTCTGGCTCCTTCATGATGGTTGTTGATGGGATGGCGTTGTCCGGCGACCTCAGCGGAGGTCTTCCCAATCGGCTCCATTGTCCGTGTCCGAAATAGCTCAAACAGAGCTCATGGCACGAACCGGGCCTTGCCCCGCAACAGATCGAGATGAACCTCCGCCGTCCATGAGCCGTCCGCATGACGGAGGAGCCGCACATTCTGACCACCCCACTTCACTGTTATCAGGTCGGCGCTCACCTCCCACACACTTGGATCGCTCCACAGGCCAAATTCGATGGCCACGATCGTTAGGTCGCCAATGTGCAGCATTGCTGACCGTCGGGAGTAGTTCCGTTCCTGGGTTTGTGGCCCGTGAGTTCCTTGATGCGGGCAATCGCTTCGGGATTTGCTTCACCCACCACTTCCTCCTGAACGTTCCGACGCGCCAGCGCTGATTAGTGTGACATTACTTGTGACGCCAGACAATGACGGTGCGGTGAAACGACCCCATGCGTCCATGAGACTGCGGCGCATGTCGCGCAGATCGGAGCGAAGATAGGCTTGCTCCGTGGCCGTGCCGACGCGGTGCGCCAGCGCCATTTCCGCGACCATGGCGGGGATGGTCGGCATCTTTTCGGCGGCCCAATCGCGGAATGCAGATCGGAATCCATGCACGGTTTCAGACCGCCCAGCCGTTCGCATCGCCTTGGTAAGCGACATGTCGGACAGCGGCCCGCCGCGCACGCCAGCAAAGATAAGCCCCTTGCGCATGTCCTTCGGCGCATAGGCCTCAAGCAGCGCAACGGCGGCATCGGACAGGGTGACAACGTGCGCCTCTTTCATTTTCATCACCGATGCCGGGCGCGTCCATGTTCGGGCCTCAAGGTCGATTTGTTCCCATGTCACTTGGCGGACCTCGCCAGATCGCGCGGCAGTCAGGATGGCGAACAGCACCGCATGGCGGCTGGCGGTTGTGCCCTTTTCCAGTTCCCCCGCGATGAATGTGGGCACTTCGGCAAAAGGCATCGCCGCGAAGTTGCCGCCGCGCGCCTGTTTGGAAAGGCCGGTGCGTAGTTCGCGGGCATCGGGAAGCGCATCGGCACGCCAGCCGCGCGCCTTGGCGAAGGCAAGCACCTGACCAATGCGGCTGCGCACCTTGCGGGCCATGACGGGCTTGTCAGTCCAGATCGGGGCAAGCGCGGTGATGACTTCGGCGCTGCCAATCGCATTCACTTTCAGCGGCCCCAGCTTGGGGTTGGCGTATTCTTCCAGCGACGCCTTGAAGGCTTTGGCCGTGCGGTCGCTCCAGCCGGACGATAACGCTTTGTGCGCTTCCGTCACTGCCTCGGCAAAGCTGGGCACCTTCACCCGTTGCCGGTCCCGCTCAACCTTCGGATCGTTCCCCGCCTTGGCGAGCTTGCGAAGCGCCGCAGCCTTTTCCCGCGCTTCCGCCAGAGATAGGCTCTTACGCAGCATGAGGGGAATATCGGAGTGCCGGGCGTCGTGCTTCCCAAAGGCGTCGCTGCCAAGGCCGTCAACGTCAACAGCGCCAAGCCCTATATCCCGGCGCTTGCCGTCCACCTGCACGCGAAGCATCCATGACTTAGCCCCGCTGGGCGCGACAAGCAGGAACAGGCCATCGCCGTCCTGATAGGCGCGTTTCACCGGCTTGCCGGACGATCCAAATCCGGGCTTGGCATTGCGGACCTTGGCAACGGTGAGCTTCCCCACACTAATTCCCCCACATTCGTCCCCACACAATATTGCGGCTTTTGGCGAACTTCAACGGCAGGGTGCGGAATGGCTATGCATAAAACCATCGCATTTATGGGATTTAATCGGAAGATGGCGGAATGCGGCGGAATCCAGTTATAATCCTCATCGGGCATCCAATATAAAATACGGATATTATTGAATTTTACGGGCCTGCCGGTCGATGTCCGCGCACCCTCGTCAACCGACGGTCCAAGGCTTTCGCG
>CAZGVX010000048.1:0-18944 GCA_964529225.1 uncultured Sphingobium sp. | reverse complement strand
TATTGGTCGTGTCGACCTGCAGGAACTCCTGCTGCGGATGCTTGCGCCCGCCCTGAGGCGGCACCGACGCCGTCGTGCCTTCCATGAGCTTCAGCAGCGCCTGCTGCACGCCCTCGCCCGACACGTCGCGGGTGATCGAGGGGTTCTCCGCCTTGCGGCTGATCTTGTCGATCTCGTCGATATAGACGATGCCGCGCTGCGCCCGCTCGACATTATAGTCCGACGCCTGCAACAGCTTCAAGATGATGTTTTCGACATCCTCACCGACATAGCCTGCCTCGGTGAGGGTCGTGGCGTCCGCCATGGTGAACGGCACGTCGAAGGTTTTCGCGAGCGTCTGGGCAAGCAGCGTCTTGCCGCAGCCGGTCGGCCCGACCAGCAGGATGTTGGACTTGGCAAGCTCGACATCGCCCGATTTGGCGCCATGGTTCAGCCGCTTGTAGTGGTTGTGGACCGCGACCGACAGAACGCGCTTCGCCCGCTCCTGCCCGATCACATAGTCGTTCAGGACATCGCAGATTTCCTGCGGCGTCGGCACACCGCCGTCCCTGCGCCCGACCAGACCGCCCTTGGTCTCCTCACGGATAATGTCGTTGCACAGCTCGACGCATTCGTCGCAGATGAAAACCGTCGGACCGGCGATGAGCTTGCGCACCTCATGCTGCGACTTGCCGCAGAAGGAACAGTAGAGAGTGCTTTTCGAGTCGGAGCCGGTAAGCTTGGTCATTCATCGCCTTTCTTCGCCCGCGGATTTGCGCCCTTTGCGCCCGGCGGACCGATCTGGCCGGGGGCTATCCTAACCCCCGTTCCGTCATATTCACAAGGGGGCAATCCGACCGCAAGACCCGTAAACCATCAGGCGGTCGGTTCACCCTACCCTTCCGTCCCGCTTTCCGGGGCTGCGGGCCGCGTCTCGAACACCTCGTCCACGAGACCGAAGGCCTTGGCCTCTTCAGCCTCCAGGAACGTGTCGCGATCCATCGCCGCCTCGATCTTGTCGATCGGCTGCCCGGTGTATTTGACGTAGAGATCGTTGAGCCGACGGCGAATCCTCAGGATTTCCTTTGCCTGAATTTCGATGTCGGAGGCCATGCCCTGCGCGCCGCCCGACGGCTGGTGGACCATGATGCGGGCATTGGACAGAGCAACGCGCATGCCGGGCTCGCCGGATGCGAGCAGGAAGCTGCCCATGGATGCCGCCTGACCGATGCACACCGTGCCGACCTTGGGCCGGATGTATTTCATTGTGTCGTGGATCGCCATGCCCGCCGTGACGACCCCGCCCGGCGAGTTGATATACATGAAGATGTCCTTCTTCGGATTCTCCGATTCCAGGAACAAGAGCTGGGCGACGATGAGCGAGGCCATATGATCCTCCACCGCGCCTGTCACAAAGATGATCCGCTCACGCAGCAACCGCGAGAAAATGTCAAAGCTGCGCTCACCCCGGTTCGACTGCTCGATGACGATGGGAACGAGGCCGGCAAGGGGGTCGGTCATTATGTTGTGCATGTGGCTCTTTCGCTGTTGCCCTTCAGGAGCGTCCTACATCGGATGTCTTGACGAAGCCTTCAAGGGGATTAGCTTTTGTCCCCGGGCGCGGCATGGGCAAGATAGGCGAGGCGTCGCATTTCCAGCCGCCCGCGCGTAACCGTATCCAGGATGAGGCCGGTCATCAGGTTGAGGACGGCGATAATCATCAGGCCGACGATCAGCATCGCGGTCGGATAGCGCGGCACAAGGCCCGTCTGGAAATAGGTGTCAAATATCGGCACCGCGAGAGCCACGCCGACGAGGCCGAACAACGCGCCGATGGCACCGAAAAAGGACAGTGGCCGCTCGTTGCGATAGAGCTGCACCATGACCCGCAGGATGCGGAACCCGTCGCGCCAGGTGCTGAGCTTGGAGGCGGACCCCTCCGGCCGCGCGGCATAGGCCGTAATCCGCTCGCCGACCGGCATTCTTAATTCGAGCGCGTGGACGCTCATTTCGGTTTCGATCTCAAAACCGGCCGACAGCACAGGGAAACTCTTGACGAACCGTCGGGAGAAAACGCGATACCCCGATAGTATATCGCTGAAACTGCGTCCGAAAAGGCGCCGCAGCAATCCCGTCAGCATCGCATTGCCGAGCCGGTGGCCGCGCCGATACGCCGCCTCGACCTCGGACCGGCGGGCACCCACCACCATGTCAAGCCGGCCCTCCAGCATGTCCGCGATCAGGAGCGGCGCAGCCGCCGCCTCATAGGTCGCATCGCCATCGGCCATAACATAAATGTCGGCCTCGACATCGGCGAACATGCGCCGGACGACATGACCCTTTCCCTGATGGCGCACGGTCCGCACATATGCGCCCGCCGCCTGCGCTATGGCCGCGCTGTCGTCGCTGCTGTTGTTGTCGAATACATAGATGTCCGCATCGGGCAATGCCGCACGGAAATCCGCCACGGTGCGTCCGATTGCTGCTGCCTCGTTATAACAGGGCAGCAGCACAGCGACGCGAAGACATGCGACGCCATCCACGGTCAAAAATGGCTTATCGCCGCTCAGTCAGCCTCAGCCTTCTTGCGCGGTGCCCGCTTGGGCTTGGCTGGCGCGGCATCATCGCCGGTGGCGGCTGCCTCGGCGTCCGCCGCGGCAGGTGCCTCTTCTTCCGCTACCGTCTTTTTCTTGGCGGGGGCCTTTTTCGGCTTGGCGGGCGCTGCCTCGGCCTCCGCAGTGTCAGAAGCGTCGGTCACAGCGTCTTGCGCTTCGGACTTTGCCTTGGCCTTCTTGTCGGGCTTGGTCTCGGACGCATGGTCGTGGTGATGGTCATGTCCGCAATCAGGCCCATGGACGTGGCCGTCCTCGCTTTCGATCGCGGCCTCAAGGTCGGCGCGAGCAACGGTGCGCTCGGTAATTTCCGCCTTGCCGAACAGAAAGTCGACGACCTTGTCCTCATAAAGCGGCGCGCGTAGCTGCGCGGCGGCCATGGGCTCGGCGCGAACATACTGGACGAACCGCTCACGCTCCTGCGGCGCATATTGCTGCGCGGCCTGGGCGATGAGCTGGTTCATCTCCTGGTCGCTTACCACGACGCCATTGGCCTGACCGATTTCGGAAAGAAGCAGGCCGAGGCGCACCCGGCGCTCGGCGATGGCCTGATAGTCGGCCCTGTCGGTCTCCATCTCTGCGCGTGCCGCTGCGGGATCGGCCTCATGGCTCGCCTCATGCTCGAGCTGCGCCCAGATCTGCTGGAACTCGGCCTCGACCATGCTTGCCGGCACGTCAAAGCTGTGACTCTCGGCGAGCTGATCGAGAAGCTTGCGCTTCATGTGGGTGCGGGTAAGGCCGTTATGCTCCTGCTCCATCTGCGCCTTGAGAAGCCCGCGCAGCTGGTCGAGGCTTTCGAGGCCAAGGCTCTTGGCGAAGTCGTCGTCGGGCGCACCCTCGGACTTCACTTTCACCGCCCTGATCACGAGATCGAAGGTTGCATCCTTCCCGGCCAGAGTCTTGGCGCCATAATCCGCCGGGAAGCTGACGCTGATCGTCCGCTCTTCGCCAACGGTCGCGCCAATCACCTGATCCTCGAAACCGGGTATGAGCTGGCCGGACCCGATCACGACCGCCATGTCGGTGCCGGTGCCGCCATCGAAGGGCACGCCGCCGACCTTGCCCGCGAAATCCATCACGACCTGATCGCCTTCCGCCGCGGCGTGGCCCTCGGGTGCGTCCTCGAAGCGCGGGCTGCCGCTGGCGATGCGCGCGACGGCCTCGTCGATCTGCGCGTCCGTAACCTCTGCGGTCAGCCGTTCCAGCGTGATACCTTCGATTGAGGGCGTTGGGATCGCCGGCAGCACTTCCAGCTCGACCTTGACCGCCGCGTCCTTGCCCGCCTCATAGCTTTCGTCCAGCTCGACCGAGGGCTGCATCGCAGGGCGAAGCTGCTTGTCGGCAATCAGGCGCTGCACGCCGTCGCGGATCGACTTGTCGAGAGCATCGCGCTGCAGCGCCTCGCCATGCATCTTGCGAACGAGATTGGCCGGTACCTTGCCGGGGCGAAAACCGGGCATGCGCATCTGGGGCGCCAGGCTCTTGACTTCCGCGTCGACCCGCGCGTCAATGTCGCTTGCGGGCAGGGTCAGCGTGTAGGCGCGCTTCAGGCCTTCGTTCAACGTCTCGACAATCTGCATTTTACGTCCGTTCCGAGCTTCCAAAATGAGGCGGGATGGCGGCGCCCGATGGATCAAGGCAGCGGCCCTCGCCGATTGACGGGCGGGCATAGAACAGCCGGGCTCGCAAGGCCAGCCCGAATTGAAAGCCGCCGGAGACAGGGTTGCGCGGGACTGGGCGGCGCTATAGGCAGCGGCTGAATGCGGCTATGGCGAAATTGGTAGACGCGACGGTTTTAGGTACCGTTGGGCAACCGTGGGGGTTCGAGTCCCTCTAGCCGCACCAATGTGCAACTGGCGCACCCGACACGATTCGAACGTGTGGCCTTTGCCTTCGGAGGGCAACGCTCTATCCAGCTGAGCTACGGGTGCGTGACTTGTCCGCCAGATAAAACGCTAGGAAATCTGCCGTTTCTTCTCGTTGCTTGGTGTTTTCTTAAGGCATCCCATGGGGCGCTGACAAGCCCATTTTGAGGTCCGTTTCACTTGGCGGTGTGACAGAATTGTGATTCAAAAAGAGGCACCGGACGGCAGGGAAGGGCCTGGATGTTCACGATATGCCCCTAGAATGGATTCTGGAGTCCATGGGGCAACGATAGGCGCTTCTGGCTACGCGGGTGCCGATTGTGGCTCATGGCACTGTATGGGCTTCTGGCGAGTCCTGAGGGCTATGCGTTGGCTGCCGGTCGCAGGGATCGTCACCGGGACCCTCATGTCCGTGTGTTACTCGCGGACGCGGCCAAAGTCGCCCGGCAGCCGTGACGATGGATAGCGGTTGGCGCTTGGGTTCACCACCCAATGATATTCCACTTCAACGACAATGAACTGCGCCATGTGATGATCGAGGGTGAGCCTTGGTTCGTGGCGCAGGATGTGTGCCGCTGCTTGGGCCTCCGCATAACGAGCGGAACCACTGAGCATACCTCCCGCCTGGCGGCAGGCGAGAAGCGCACGATGAGGCCGTCCCAAGCTGGTCTCATGGGTCTAACCCGTGAGAGGTGGTTGGAGGCCTTCGGGCTTGCTGGGCTGCTGTCGTTCGTCAACGAGTCCGGCCTCTACAAGCTCATCATGCGCTCGGATAAGCCGGAGGCCCGCAAGTTCCAAGACTGGGTAACCCGAGAAGTCCTCCCGGCCATCCGCAAGACCGGAGGCTACCTCCTGAACGAGGGGATGAGGGAGACGGCTGTGGCGGATGCGAGGGAGGAGTTTCCTTCCGGTTCAATCGGCCAGCACGAAGCCGTCATCGGTAGGCCATGGGTCGAAGTGGCCCCCATGAATTATGGAATAATGGTCGGTCCAGAAGTGGTTCCGCTCCATGTAGGACACGACCTCCTTGCGGCTTAGCAGGCGCGAGAAGTTCGAGGCGGGCAAGCCCATGGTTGCTGATAGCTCCTTTTTCGGCACTTGTTGGCGTCCATCCCTTCGGCATTGCTCCAGCAACGCAATCAGTTGGGCGGGCTGCCCTGATGTCTTCGGCGGGGATGGCTGCCAGTCCTCTATGGTGCATCCGGGGAACGTCTCGGCGATGAGGTCGCGGGCCGTCTGATTGGGAGACGCAATGACATAGGCTATGCAAGCGCCCGACCGGCCATTGGCGCTGCGACGGACGGATGCACGGGTGAGGGCCTGGAGCATATGGTGGCGATATTCTCCGGCCTTGATGTCCGGGACCATTCCACGGCACTCATCGGGCTTTCCTCCCACCGCAGCCGCATAGGCGAGATAGGACCCGTCATTGTAGGTCATTTGCCCGACGAGCACGACCTTGCGGCAATCGGCGTGGGCGTTCGTCCCCCAATGTTTTCCCCAGGTGAGGAACTGGAGCCGGTCATGATGATCCTTGCCCAGGCGCTCCCGCAGTGGCTTGGTGATGTCATGGTTCAGGTAATGGATGATAAGCCAGGTGTCCTTGCTGGCATCGGCGGCGATGGCTTCCGCGATGGCGTCACAGACATCATACATGGTTGCTGGCCCTGAGAAGGCTTGCTGTCCGACCGGACGCTCCCAGAGGTAAACCCGCAGCGCCCCATAGTCATTTGCCGCAGCCGGGAGACGATGAAGCGTTCTTAGCCGCTCCTCCCAGTGGCGATAAGTCGACCGGACGCGGCCTGAGGCGTCGAGGATGATCGCTGGTGCGAAATCATCGGGCAGAGAGGGTGCCGATCCTGTGAGGGACAAGCCAGCCGTAGGGCCACCATCAACCAGGACCATATCCTGGCCAGCCATGCGCTCCAGCGTCTCGACGACAACCTTGGCGTCCCCGCTGCTCCGCTTGGACCTGTTAGGCGTCTTGAAGGACAGATTGGCTGGGATACGGATGATGTCGCCCGGCTTTCGCTTCTCCAGGTCGCTGGTGAAGTCCTTCACATGACCAACATATTCGGGAAACTCCCTGCGGAAAGGTGACGCAAGCAACCCAAGGTCATCCAGTCGCAGGCTAAGAGCGTCCGCAGGAATGAGGCTCTCGTCCCATATACGCAGGACCCGAGGCTCTCCCTGAAAATGGAACTCCTTGACCTTTTCCATTCTGCGGTATTTGGTCCGGCTCTGGATCATCTGTTGGGTCGTGAACATGACTGGCGCTGTGCCGTGCTGGGCCGGATGAAGGCCGAGATCGTTCTTGTCTTTGTCGCTCGTCAGGACAGCAATCTCGTCCCAACAAAGGCCGGATGTACGAAGGTAGGTCTCGATTTCCTCAAGCCGCGACAAGCCGATCAGGACACTTGATCTGGGCAGAAATCCATTCTCCTTCCAGGCTCGCAGGAAGGTGGCGACAGACAGGCTTTTGCCGATACCGGGATCGATAGACGATAGATGATAAACCTTGTCCAGTTCCCCTCGCAGGCCAGCTTCAAGCGCCTCTAGCAGCCCTTGGATTGCCATGCGGCTTTCGCCTGCCAGAGTGGACCCAAAGCCGCTGAGGCGCTCCGTCACCTGATCCAGGACGATGGCTGCTAGGCTGCTTTCGGTCACGCAATGTTCCTTGGGTGGCTTTCGGTGGCGATAGGCATGGCTCTGAAATTATCATCCTCCTATCTTTAAGAGAGGTTGATAACTTTGGCATGGTGTCCGGTCTGTGACCAGACTATGGCTGGCTTAGGGGGCCGTGAAAAGAGAAATTATCAGGGATGTGGTCCGTCGAGCGTAAGGCGCTCAAGCAAGCGTCCGGTCCCACCATGTCCGCTCACGCCTGCATCGTCGCCCCTGCAACGACAATATGATCGAGCGCAAGATTATTCTACCATAGGAATTGAGAATGTGCCGACAAGCAACTCTGGCTGATCGTCATTTCCGATCACCTCAATCTCAAACCCTGCCCGATTATTTCTGGCTACCCCAGCGCCTCCATCCGGGCCAACAGGTTCCGCACGGTTGACGGATGCCACCGCCCGCCACGCGCCGTCTGGATATCCCGTGCATTAAGCTGAGCGGCGAGGGCGGGCAGGCTCTCATGTCCCTCCAGCCGCAACTGAGCGATGGTGCGGACAAGATCAGCGGCGAACGCATCCGCCCCCTCCCTGATCGCTGTCACCGACGCGGTGTTGCCCTTCGCCGCCTTGCGGAGCGCATCGGCCCCATTGGGATTACCCAGGCGCTTGCCGGACTTGTAGGGCGTCCCGTCCGCCTTGGTCCACGTCCCGCGTTCCTTCGCCGCCGCAAGCGCCTCCCTCGTCCTCCGCGAGATGGCCTTGCGCTCCGCCTGGGCCACCGCAGCCATGATGTGGACGGTCAACTCATTGGCCTCTGGCATATCGGCTGCAAGGAACCTGGCCCCGCTCTCCTGTAGGGCCGCGAGGAAGGCGACATTACGGGACAGGCGGTCCAGCTTGGCGACCACAAGGACACTGCCTGTCACCTTGGCATGATGCAGGGCCTCGTCCAACTCGGGGCGATCATCCTTCTTGCCGCTCTCCACCTCCGTGAACTCGGCAAGGATCGTCCAGCCACGTCCCTCGCAAAGCGCCCGGACGGCTTGCTGCTGGGCTTCAAGGCCAAGGCCGCTCCGGCCCTGTCCCTCGGTAGAAACGCGGTAGTAGGCGACGATACGGCACATGCTCCAGGGCCTTTCAGAATCGTCCTACGTCCGTTAGTCCATCTTGTATGTCGTGGATTGGTGGGCAAGCAATGGCCCGACTGATCGGCTGGACTCAGGACAGACTCGGCTCATCGCAAATGTCCTGGACGAACGGCTGGCAGGCTCAATGTCCCCATCACGCAACGGCAGACGCAAATGGCCTGCGCAATGTCATCGCCCCGTCTCGCCTGTCCGCTAAGGGCATCGCACCATCGACCAGCACCCAGAGGTCCGCTTCGTCGCCGGTCAGTCACCGCAGCCCCGTTCGGCAAGGCAGCACTTGGCTTTCCGGGTCCCTTCCGGCGCTCTCAGGTGGACCCAGCGCAACCGCTCGCTGGCGAAATCGAAACTGGCGGCTTCGCTCGGAGCGTATAATTATGGCTCGGACTCTGCTTTCACCTGTATATCCTAGGTAAACCACTGATATTTGTCGTCCACTGTTATGTCTCTAATGTGCCACCTCCGCATAAGTCGTTTTTGCTTATCGACCAATCTAACCCATCTCTCTGTATCTAATAATATAGGAAGATCATAATCTTCAAATTGTCTAAGGTGCTCGATGTACTCATCGCTCATGTTTATCCACGCATATCGCAAGACATTCTCTCTCTGGAAGCTGCGCCAAGCTGCGTGGACCGAGTATCCCGCTACTGCTGCAAAAATGTAAGCAAGAGAGTGGTTGTATCCTGTTAGACTTAGCAGAATTGGTAGGCCGAGCGTCCACCCACACAATGAAAGTAAGAGGTTCCATGTCGATGGCGCTCTTTTTTCCACACATGCCTCCTTGCGGCTCGCTAAGACTGCCGCCGCCCCCAAGTTGCAAACGGGGCCGCGATAGACCCCGCTTGCGTCACCTCCATGTCAGAGCGCAGCCAGCAGCCGCTCAAGGTCCTCTCGCATCAAGACGACGCTTTGGGTCCGCCCCTCGTGATCCGTCTGAGAGATCACCACGCCGCCATCGCCCATGGGGTGCCCGGTAGCCCCGTCCAGCATCTCCATAACATCATCATTCATCGTCATTGCCCTCGCTCTTGTTGATTGGCCCCGCATGGGCCGGTTGTCCCTGAGAAGCTTTCAGGGTCTTGCCGTTCGCCTCTCGGGCGTTCGGTTCCTTGGGTCCCAGCAAGGCCAGCTTCTTGGCCAATTCAGCGGGACGGATATGGGTGTATCGGAACAGCATCCTCGGATCGCGATGCCCGGAGATGACCGACAGTTCCGGCACGGACAGACCAAGCTCCGCGAAGCGCGACAGGGCCTCGTGCCGCAGGTCGTGGAAGTGGAGGTCCGTCAGTCCAGCCCTTGCTGTCAACCGGACCCAGCCTTGCCGCACAGCAGTCTCGCTGGTCGGAAATATCCGCTCGTCCCGCCTGTCCAGCGCAGAAAGGATGTCGATGGCCCTATCCGTCAAAGGAACGGTTCTGGCGCGGCCATTCTTGGTCAAAGGCAGATGCGCTGTCCGGCTGGCAATGGAGATGTCCCTCCACCGCAGCGCCAGGATTTCACCCCTACGCATGGCCGTCTCGATAGCGAACAGAACCATAGGCCCCAGGAGCCGATTTCGAGTCCGCTGGAGCGCAATCTCCAGCCGTTCCAATTCCCCATGCGCCAAGCGCCTCTCGCGGCCCTGTGGCGGCTCAGGACGGCTTACGCGGTCCAGGGGATTATCCATCATCGGCATATCCCATTCGCTCCGCGCCACATGGACGACACGGCGCAGTAGGGACAGTTCGCGGCGGATGGTGGCCGGTTGTGCCTCTAGGCTCCTTTCGTCACGATAGGACGCAATGACGGTAGGCGAGAGGTCAGCGAGTGGGACTGACGCCATGGGCGCCCGGAGCATCTTCAAGAGCCGTGCGGCCTCGGAGATCGCTCCACGCTTTGCAGGCGTCACCTCGTCACGGTATCGGCGTAGTAGATCGCCCAGCGTCGTCGCCTTCAGCGGCCTTGGGTCTCTCGGAGCCGACCGGCAGTCAATCGCCGCATCCTGTTCTCGCGCCCAGGCAATGGCCTCAGCCTTGGTCCTGAAAGTCCGCGAGCGGGCCGCATAGCCCTTCCGGCGGACCTGCACGGACCAGCCGTTTTCTCGCCTGCTAATCGTCGCCAATTTTCGCTCCGTTGTGACACGAGTGTGACTGGAGCAGCGAAAAGAGACGAAATGGGTCCTAGCGCCTCCCTGGAGAGGCTCTCAAACCCGCAGATTTCCTTATGTCCTAATGGCGCACCCGACACGATTCGAACGTGTGGCCTTTGCCTTCGGAGGGCAACGCTCTATCCAGCTGAGCTACGGGTGCGTGAGGGCCGAGCTACCAGCTTTGCATCTCCCGGCCAAGTGGAAATGGCGGTTCGGCCGTTGGCCTACGACACCCTTTTGCCGAAGACGGGGCGCGCCGTTCGCCGGGCAGCAGCGGCCGGCGCTGGTCCGGCCAGCGCCGCCTCCAGCGCCTCCACGGTCGCGTGAAACAGCGGGCGCAACTGGTTGACGTCCTTCAACAGTGCCATCGGCAACGGAACGCGTTGCTCGACGCACCGGCGCGCGGTCGTTTCCAGATGGAGGGCAAGCTCAGCGACGCCGTTCGCGCCGAACTGCCGTGATTCTCCCTTGAGCGTATGGGCAGGGATCACCATGCTGGCGGCGCTCTGTCCCCGCATGGCATCCTCGATCGAGGTGATCGAAACCACGCCATCCTGCCGGTAATAGCCAAGGATGCGCTGAAGCGCCGGGCCGATCTCGCGCTTGGCGGTTTCGAACTCTGTCGGATCAATGAGAGGAAGATTGCGATAGGACATGGCATCGACCCCGACCGGAAAAGCGCGTTTTCAGGCTATTGATGCTACTGCGCCGCCCGTTAACATTACGCTAAAGGATCAAGTCGGCGGACAGAACAAAGCGCATCGAGACGGCGCTTTGCTCGACCCGGCACTGCCATCCCCGCGCCGCCGCCATGGCCGGAATGTCGATCAGCGCCACGGGGTCGTCCGCGTGCACAATCACCGCCTGCGACTCCCGCATGGCTCGGGCCGCCCGCAGGACGGGCCACGGGCAGCGCAGCCCGCGCGCATCGACGCGCGTTGCCCCTACGGGATCAGGGCTTTCGTTTGCGGTCAAAGGGATTGCGCCCGCCGCGCAGGTGAAGGCGCACCGGCACGGCGCCAAAGCCCAGTTCGCGCCGGATGCCGTTCACCAGGTAGCGGCGATAGCTCTCGGGCAGTTCGTCGAGCCGGTTGCCGAACAGGGCAAAAGTTGGCGGCCGCGTCCGCGCCTGGGTAATATAGCGCAGCTTGATGCGGCGTCCGCCGGGTGCCGGAGGCGGATTGGCGGAAAGCGCGCTGTCGAACCAACGGTTCAGAATTGCGGTGGACACCCGCATCGACCACGCCTCGCGCGTGGCGAATGCGGCGGCGATCAGATCGTCGATGCCTTTGCCCGTGGCGCCGGAGATGGTGAGAAGCGGCACGCCGCGCACCTGCGCCAGGCTCTCATCGAGCGCGCGGCGCACGCCCTGATAGAGCGCCGAGCCATTCTCTGCGACGTCCCATTTGTTGATGGCGATGACAAGCGCGCGGCCTTCCTGCAGCACCCGGTCGGCAATTTTGAGATCCTGCGCTTCCAGCCCCAGCGTGGCGTCGAGCAGCAGCACGACGACCTCCGCGAAATCGACGGCATGAAGGGCGTCGGCCACGGACAGCTTCTCAAGCTTGTCCTGCACCTTGGCGCGCTTGCGCATCCCCGCTGTGTCGATGAGGCGCACGGGGTGAATGCTGTTGTCGGGCGCGACCCATTGCCAGTCGACAGCGATCGAATCGCGCGTGATGCCCGCCTCCGGTCCGGTAATCAGACGATCCTGCCCCAGCATCCGGTTGATGAGCGTAGACTTGCCGGCGTTGGGCCGCCCGACGATGGCGAGCTTGAGCGGTCCCGTTACCGCTTCGTCATCCTCACTCCCGCCGTCGTCATCCTCCTCCTCGTCGTCGCGCTCGACAAAAGGGCGGATGGCGTCGAACAGATCGGCCAGCCCCTGCCCATGTTCGGCCGACAGCAGCATGGGCTCGCCAAGGCCCAGCGCATAGCCCTCCATCGCGCCATCCTCGCCGATGCGTCCTTCCGCCTTGTTGGCGGCAAGCACCACGGGCGTCTCGCCTTCCCGCAGCCAGCGGGCGATATACTCGTCGAGCGGCGTGATCCCCGCGCGCGCGTCGATGAGAAACAGCGCGACATCGGCGCCCTTGATTGCAGCCTCGGTCTGGGCGCGCATCCGTCCGGGGAGCGTTGCGGCGTCCTCGTCCTCGAAGCCGGCCGTGTCGACGATCCGAAAGTCGAGGCCGAGCAGGTGCGCCTCGCCCTCGCGGCGGTCGCGGGTCACGCCGGGCATGTCGTCGACAAGCGCCAGCTTCTTGCCGACGAGCCGGTTGAACAGAGTCGATTTCCCGACATTGGGCCGGCCGACGATCGCGACGGTTGGAAGTTTGGCGGGGCGCATGGGACAGCCTTACACGCCCGCTCAGCGGAAAGCGATCAGCTTGCCCCCGTCGGTCAGCACGTAGAGTATGCCGCCCGCCACGACTGGCGGCAGGGAAAGGGCATCCTTCACGTCGCGCTGGAGCTTCACCTGACCGTCAGCAGGGTCGACCTGGATGATCTCGCCGTCCGTGGAAACGAGGATCAGGCGCCCGCCACCCAGAATAGGCCCGTGCCAGCGCACATTGGCACCCTTTTTCTTCTTGTCGTTGTGAAAGGCCTTGAGCTGGCTGATCCAGCGGATCCGGCCCGTCGCGCGTTCGATGCAGAGCAGGCGCGCGCTGTCGGTGACAACGAACAGCCAGTCGCCCGCCACGGCCGGGGTCGCAACCCCGGCAATGCTGATTTCCCAGAGCCGCTGTCCGCTGACAAGTTCATAGGAAGCCATGCGCCCGCCCTGCCCGATCGCAAAGACGCGGCCACGGTCGATCACCGGATCGGCATCAATGTCGGTAAGGGCCGCGACCGTCGTGGAGATGCTCGTGCGGCTCAGCGCATCGCCCCACAGGGTGCGGCCATTTTCGTAGCGGTAGGCGGTCAGCTCACCCGAGCTGAAACCCGCGATCACCGTGCCCTGCGCCGCGGCTGGCGCGGCTACGCCAAATATGGCGGTCGACTGGACCGTGCCGGCGTCCGACCAGATGACCGCGCCGTCTTCCTGAGACAGGGCGAAGATCTGATTGTCCTGACTCATCACATAGAGGTGGCCATTGGAGAGGGTCGCGGCGCCACGCAGCGGCCCGCCCGGTCGCACGCGCCAGACTTCCTTGCCGTCGGAGGCATTGAGCGCGGCCACATCGCCTACGCCGGTAGTGACGAAAACGCGCTCGCCGGTCACCGACACGCCGCCGCCATATTCGGTCCGGCGATTGTCGCCCTTCCCACCGACGTTGGTCGTCCAGACTGGCGCGCCTGTTTGCGCGTTGAAGGCATGGACGTTGGCCGACGTGTCGATGACGAAAAGCTTGCCGCCACTTACCATCGGTTCGGCGGCGAGACGCTCGCGCGTGCTGCCGCCTGCAATCTTGCGCGTCCACAATTCGCCGAGGCGGCCCGGCAGCGCGACCTGACCGATTGCTTTCGAGGGATCGCCGCCCGGCTGCGGCCAGTCCGCATTGTCCGTGATCGGCGGCAATGTGATCGGGATGTTGGCGATGGCCGGATCGACCTCGATCACCTGACTGCTCCCAAGAATGGAGGTTCGATCGCCCAGCACGGGCGTCGTCGATTTCGGCCTGCCCCCGCCCCCGCACGCGCCGAGCGCGAACAGGCCCATCAGCAAGGCAAGAGAGGCTGGCGAAAAGCGGGTGGCCATAGCGCGGCGCGCACCCCTGTCACTCGGCATTGGCGGCATTATCCTTGTCATCTTCCGTGCCGGGTCGCGGCGCAACCTGGGCATCTACCCCCAATAGGCTCGCCATCTGAACCGCGCGTGTCTGGATGGTGCGCGGAACGCCCGGATCCTTTGCGATGGCGGCAAACAGGGCCGCGGCCAGATCGGGCTTGCCAAGCTTGAGCCAGGCAAGGCCACTCATCTCGCCAGCACTGCCGAACCACGGGCTGCCCGCCTCGCTGAGCGGCTTAAGCCGGTCGATCACGGCCTGCGGCGCCATGGTGTCGAATTCGAGGGCGGTCTGGCGGATCGTGGCAAGGTCACGCCACGGCTGGGCAATTCCGGTATCGTCAGCAACTGACTTGTAGGCGGAGATGGCCCCTGCCCTGTCACCCGCCCCGACCTTGATACCCGCCTCGACAAGGCGTGCGGGTGTGCGATACCCGGACGGCCCTTCGGCCGCCAGGGCCGCGACATCCGCTGCGGCCGGTTTCGCGGCATCGAGTGTAGCGATTGCCTTGGCGTAACGCTCGGACGCTTCCTGTGCCTGACCATTGCGGTAGTTCTGCCAGAACAGCCAGCCAGCAAAGGCGGCGAGTCCCAGAACGACAACGATGGCCATGATCCGGCCATAGCGCAGCCAGAATCGACGAACGTCATCCTCACGAACAGCTTCGTCGATTTCCCGGAGCAATGCCTGATTTTCGGCGGTTGTGCGCGCCAATGCTGTGCCTTTCCAGCCGTTGACGGCCACCCGAATGGGCGCGGACATTAGCGGCGCCGCTCCTGTGCGCAAATCATTTTTTAGGCTGATAGACCTGCTGCTCGCCCGGAAAGGCGCGCGAGCGCACCTCCGCCGCATAAAGGCTGGCCGCCTCGCCTACGACGCTCGCCACATCGGCATAGCGTTTCACGAAGCGCGGCACCCGCTCGAACATGCCGAGCATGTCGTCGGTCACAAGCACCTGCCCATCGCACGCTGCAGAGCCGCCAATGCCGATCGTGGGGATGTCGACCGCGCGCGTCGCCGCGACCGCGATCTCTTCGAGAACGCCCTCAATCACCACCGCGAATGCACCCGCATCCGCGACGGCCTTTGCATCGGCGAGGATCCGGGCCCGCTCCTCCTCGCTGCGGCCGCGCGCGCCATAGCCGCCAAGCATGTTCACGGCCTGCGGGGTCAGCCCCACATGCGCCATCACCGGGATGCCGCGCCGGGAGAGAAAGGCAATCGTTTCCGCCATCGCCTCGCCGCCCTCCAGCTTGACCGCGGCGCAGCCTGTATCGGCCATGACCCTGCTGGCGGCCGCGAAAGCGACGGCGGGCGAGGCCTCATAGCTGCCAAACGGCATGTCGACGACGACAAGGCTGTGATAGCTGCCCCGCACCACCGCTGCGCCATGGGCGATCATCATGTCGAGCGTGACCTGAAGCGACGACGGCAGGCCATAGACGACCTGACCCAGCGAATCGCCAACCAGCAGCATGTCGCAATGCACGTCAAGAAGCTGCGCCATGCGGGCCGTATAGGCCGTGAGCATCACAAGCGGTTCGCCGTCCGTGCCGTTTGTCTTGCGGGCGCGCACCGCCGGCACGGTGAGGCGCTTCATGGGCGCGGGCGTCGGCGTGGCGCGACTGGTCGAGGTGTCGATGACGAACGTGGTGGACATGGCTCATGTTAGCAGGTGAGCGGCCCCAGGCAAAGCGGCTCCCGTCCCCCGCGTGAAGCAAAGCCGGGCAGGTTCAGTCGAAGAGCTCCTCCAGGAAGGACTTGCGCCGCTTGTGCGGGTGGTGGCCGTAGCTGGCATGCCCGCCCCAGGGGGCGCCGGGTTGCTGCAGAGGCGCCGCCGGTGCCTGCTGCGCCGCCTGATCGCGGCCGCTGCGTTCGATAATCTTGTCGAGCTCGCCCCTGTCCAGCCAGACGCCGCGGCACTGCGGGCAATAGTCGATTTCGACCCCCTGGCGTTCGCTCATTACGAGAGGCACCCTGCAAACAGGACAGGGCATTCCAGCGCCGGCGTTAGTCATGTGCGTATCTCCCATATCGGAAGCTCGATCCGGAATCGGAGAACCGACCTGCACCGAGCAAAACTCGATGCGGTCCGACATCGCGATCAAGACGAGATCGCCAGAGGGGCCCGGCCCGCAGACGCAAATCTAGGTTTCAGCCCGCGCATTGCAAGGGTCGTCAGCGGCGTCGATCCAACCGCTCGGCCCTGAGCCCCGCCTCGGCAAGATCGTCGATCACGCTGCCCGAGCCCGCGAGATGCCCAGCGCCGATCGCAACGAACAGGGTGCCCGGCCGCGCCATGCGCGCGGCGATCCAGCGCGCCCAGCGGGCATTGCGCTGAAACAGAAGCGCGTCGGACAGCGCCGGCATGTCCGAAAGCGTCTCGTTCATCTCGTCAGCGAGCGCATCGGGATTGCCCGCCGCCCAGTGGCCGACCATGCGGGCGATATCGGCCTCCGCATTCGGGATATCGTTGATGGTGCTGACCAGAAAGCCAATCTGCGCCGGTTCGGGCAGCCCGGCGAAGTAGCCTAGCTGCTCGTCGACCGTCTCCAGCGCCTCCAGCCGCTTGCCATCGCGCGCGGCGGCGGCCTTCAACGTCTCTTCGATGCCCGCGTCGGCCCGATAGCCGAGCTTCTCGAGCGGCAGGATCGAGAGGGTCAGCGCCGCGAACCATGGCTGAAACGGATCGAGCTGCGCCGCTGGAATACCGAGGCTCGCCAGCAGCGCGTGATAGCGCGCGCGCGCGCCGGTATCGAGGCGCCCGCTAAGCGGTTTGCCGTCCGTCGCCATCGCGAGCGCGGCGGTCTTTGCAGTCATGGTGGCGCGATCCGGCGTCAGCACCTCGAGCACGACCGTGTCGGCCTCGTCATAGGCCCTGCGCACCGGCCCCTCGAACCAGCGCACGCCGGGTTTCAGCACATGGATGGTGCCGAACAGATAGATAGTGGTGTCGTCATCCTTCACTACCCAGAGGGCTGGCCTCGCGTCGATGCCAGTCTCGATCGTGCGCGCGCCAATCGGCGCAAAACCGGGCGATGTGAGCAGGAGAAACGCGGCGAGCGACAGTGCGATGCGGTTGAGCAGCCTCATGCCGCCTGCTCTCTCCTTTTTGTCCGGCCCGCGCAAGGGCGGTCAACTTGACCAATGCCCACCCATGCGCCAAAGCGCGCGCGTCCAGACAGGCGGGATTTTCGGTGGCAGAGCAGCAAACCCTCAGCTTTCAGGCGCTTATCCTGACGCTGCACGACTATTGGAGCGCGCGCGGCTGCCTGATCCTCCAGCCCTATGACATGCGAGTCGGCGCGGGCACCTTCCACCCCGCCACCACCCTGCGCAGCCTCGGGCCCGAACCTTGGAACTGCGCCTATGTCCAGCCGAGTCGCCGTCCGACCGATGGCCGCTATGGCGAAAATCCCAATCGTCTCCAGCACTACTATCAATATCAGGTCATCATGAAGCCCTCGCCGGCCGATCTTCAGGACCTGTATCTCGGCTCGCTCGCCGCCATCGGCATCGACCCGCTGCTGCACGACATCCGCTTCGTCGAGGACGATTGGGAGAGCCCGACGCTGGGTGCCTGGGGGCTCGGCTGGGAAGTGTGGTGCGACGGCATGGAGGTCACCCAGTTCACCTATTTTCAACAGATGGGCGGCTTCGACTGCAAGCCGGTCGCAGGCGAGCTGACCTATGGGCTCGAGCGCCTCGCCATGTATATTCAGGGCGTCGACAGCGTCTATGACCTGCGCTTCAACGATGCCGTCGCCGGGCGCCCGGCGATGACCTATGGCGACGTCTTCCTCGCCAACGAGCGGCAGATGTCGAAATGGAATTTCGAGGTGGCCGACACCGACAAGCTGCTTCGCTGGTTCCGGGATGCCGAGGCCGAGTGTCAGGCGAGCATCGCGGCCGATGTCCCCCTCGCCGCCTATGACCAGGCTATCGAGGCGAGCCATGTCTTCAACCTTCTCCAGGCGCGCGGTGTGATCTCGGTGCAGGAACGCGCCAGCTACATCGGCCGGGTGCGCGACCTCGCCAAGGGATCGTGCGAGGCATGGATGCGCATCAACGGGTGGTCGGCCTGATGCCGGATTTTCTCCTGGAACTGCGCTGCGAGGAAATCCCGGCGCGGATGCAGCTGAAAGCGTCCGAGGAGTTCGCGCGGCTATTCGCCGAGCGGCTGGCCGAGGCAGGTCTCGCGCCCGAACGTATCACAAGCCATGTCACGCCGCGCCGCCTCGCCCTCATCGCGCATGGCCTGCCGCTTCAGACCGACGCCGTCAGCGAGGAGTTCAAAGGCCCGCGCACCAGCGCCTCGGATCAGGCGCTCGATGGGTTTTTGCGCAAGACCGGGCTCAGCAAGGATCAGCTTGAGGATCGCGGCGGTGTCTGGTTCGCGATCATCGAGAAGCCCGGCCGTGCGACGGCGGCGGTGCTGGCCGAGGCCGTGCCCGCCATTGTCCGCGCGTTCCCATGGCCAAAGTCTATGCGCTGGGGCGATGCCAGCAGCAGCACCGAATCGCTCCGCTGGGTGCGTCCGTTGCAGGGGATCGTTGCCATATTGGGCACGGACGTCGTCGATATGGAGGTCGATGGCGTCCGTTCGGGCCGGGAGACGCGCGGCCACCGCTTCCATGCCTCCGGCCCGGTCACCATCGCGACCGCCGACAGCTATGCCGACGATCTGCGCGCGGCCCATGTGATCGTCAGCCATGAGGAACGGCAGGCGATCATCGCGGAGAAAGCGGCGGCACTGGCTGCGGCGCGCGGCTATGCCCTCATCGAGGACAAGGGTCTGGTCATCGAGAATGCGGGGCTGACCGAATGGCCGGTTCCGCTGCTGGGCGATTTCGACCCGGC
>CAZGVX010000047.1:0-19369 GCA_964529225.1 uncultured Sphingobium sp. | reverse complement strand
CAGATGTTCGGCGATGTGTGGGAATGGACCGGCAGCGCCTATCGCCCCTATCCCGGCTTTCGCGCGGCACCGGGCGCGGTGGGCGAGTATAATGGCAAGTTCATGTCCGGCCAGTTCGTGCTGAAGGGCGGGAGCTGCGCAACGCCGCGCGGCCACGCCCGCGCCTCCTACCGCAACTTTTTCTATCCCCATCACCGCTGGCAGTTCACCGGCCTGCGCCTCGCCAAGGATTTGTGATCCGATGCGCCAGACAGACCTTCTCGACGGGCAACGCGCCGACCCCGCCTTTCGCGACGACATTCTCTCCGGGTTGAGCGCCCGCCCGCGCGCGACCTCCCCCACATGGTTCTACGACCGGCGCGGGTCGGAACTGTTCGAGGCGATCACCCGCCTTCCCGAATATTATCCCACCCGCGCCGAAACGGCGATCCTGCACGCGGAGGGGGCGGCCTTTGCCCGCGCCATCGGCACCGATCGCTGCGTCGTCGAATTCGGCGCCGGTTCGCTCGCCAAGACGCCGCTGCTGCTCGGCGCCATCGACCCGGCGGCCTATGTGCCGGTCGACATCTCCGGCGATTTCCTGCGGGACAGCGCAGCGACGTTGAGCGGGGCCGCACCGGGCCTCGATATCCTGCCGGTCGAGGCGGATTTCACCCGTCCGCTCGACCTGCCAGCCAGGGTGCGCCAGTTGCCACGCCTCGGTTTCTTTCCCGGTTCGACCATCGGCAATTTCGCCCCTGCCGCCGCCGTCGACCTGCTGCGTTCGATGCGGGAGACGCTCGGGCCTGACGCGCTGCTTCTCATCGGGATGGATCGGATCAAGGACACCGGGCGCCTCATTGCCGCCTATGACGATGCCGCCGGGGTGACGGCCGCGTTCAACCTCAATCTGCTCGCCCGGATCAATCGCGAGCTTGAGGGCGACGTGCCGATCGACCGCTTCGCTCATCAGGCGCTCTGGAATGCCGACGCCGCGCGTATCGAAATGCACCTGGTCGCCACCGCGCCGGTTGCTTTTTCGGTCTGCGGCCAGCCGTTCGCGATGAAGCCCGGCGAGACCATCCACACCGAAAGCAGCCACAAATATGACGACCGCACCGCGCGGCTGCTGCTGCGCGCGGGCCATTGGGAACCAGTCACCGCGTGGAGCGACCCCGACGGGCTGTTTTCGCTCTATCTCGCGCGGGCTGTGTAAGCCTATTCGGTTGCTGTTGCGGCGGCTTTGGCGACGGGTGCGGCCGTCCACAGCCGGATCCAGTCCCATGCGCCGCGGCACAGCTGCATGGCGCGCGCCTCCACGAGGCGGAACATGGTGCCGTCCCACACATAGTCTTCGGACGCGCCGCAATCGCCGGCAGGGCTCCCCTTGGCGAGGCTCGACAGGATGCCGCGCCGCGCGTCCCACAGGGCATTGACGACAAGCGGCGGCATGCCGGGCGCGCCGGTAAAGCCCGGCTCATGATCGAACGCGGCGATGGCGAATGCGCGCTCGCCGCCGACGCGCCGGACGATCAGCGGCACCGCGCTGTCATTGTCCGCGCCCGGACCGCAGGGCAGAAGGACAAGCGCCGCCCGCGCGTCGAGCGGATAGAGTTCGGGCCTGCCGGCGGCATGCTGGCTGGCATCGCACCGGGCGAGCGCCCGCGCGCGCTCCGTCTCCGCGGCGGAGAGCGGTATGCCGCTGTCCGCATCCGGTGCGACCGGGTGCGCAATCCTCGGCGCCGCAGGTGCGGGCGGCACCGTGCTGTCCATGGCCTTGCCCGGCGCGGCGAGCGCACCCACGGTGCCCCGCCGACCCTGCCGGGCGTCCATGAACGCGAACACCTGCCCGAGCCCGTCAAGCGACACGCTTGCCAGGGGCGCCTTCGCCTTTTTCGCGCGCAGCTCGACCGTTCGCGCCACCACCATCGCCCGCAGCGCCCGCAGCGCCTCCCCGTCGCGCAGCTCCGCGTCGGTGCCACCGGCGGGCACGAGCCGCACCGGCTTTCCGCCATCGACAATGAGCATGAGGGGAGCGGGCAGCGGATCGAGCCCGCGCACGCGCAGCACCAGCGTCCCGCCGCCGCCGCCGTCCCGCGCGATCTGGACAAGCACCGGCTCCGGCAGGCTCTGCGCCGGTTGGAGACTCGTCGCCTCGCAGCGCAGCACATTGTCGCAGCCGACCGCCCAGTCGCCGAAATATTGGGGTGCGCCAATTTTTGGCACCACCGGCGCGTCGCCGCGCCTGTCCTCGCCCGTGGCCGCCATGGCCGGCGCGAGGACCAGATGGGCCGCGCACGCGGCGGCTATCAAATGTCCTAATGTGGGCAAGTGCCCCCTTGTCATGACGGGATGCATACTGCACTTGCGGGCCGCTGTGTAGAGAAACCGCAGCCATGGGCGAAAACGCGCGCGACCGCGCAGCAATGGAGCAAGAAGCAATGCAGATGATCGGCGTGATCGGCGCGGGACAGATGGGTGCGGGCATTGCGCAGGTATCGGCTGTGGCCGGCTTTTCAGTGATTCTGGCCGACATCGACCAGGAGCGCGCCGAACAGGGCAAGGCTGGCATCGCGAAGTTTCTCGGCAGGGCCGTGGAAAAGGGCAAGATGGAGGAGGCCGCCGCTGCCGATGCCCTGGCGCGTATCACGCCGTCCGGCGCAACCGACGCCATGGCGCCTGCCGATCTTGTGATCGAGGCGGCGACCGAACGCGAGGACATCAAGCGCGCCATCTTCGGCAATCTGGCCAAGGTTCTGGGGCCGCAGGCGATCCTCGCCACCAACACCAGTTCGATCCCGATCACCCGGCTGGCGCAGGCCGCGCCCGACCCGGCGCGTTTCGTCGGCGTCCATTTCTTCAACCCCGTGCCCGCCATGGTGCTGGTCGAAATCATCCGGGGCCTCGCCACGTCGCAGGCGACGGTTGACGCGGTCGACGGCTATGCCAAGGCCATCGGCAAGACTGTCGTCCATGCCAAGGACGCGCCGGGCTTCATCGTCAACCGCATCCTCCTGCCCCTGATCAACGAGGCGTTTTTCGTGCTCGGCGAAGGGATCGGCAACGCGCCCGACATCGACGCGGGCATCCATCTCGGCCTCAATCATCCGATGGGGCCGCTCACCCTTGCCGATTTCATCGGGCTCGACACGCTGCTCGAAGTGCTGAACGTCTTCCAGTCCACCACGGGCGACCCCAAATATCGCCCCGCACCGCTGCTGGTGAAGCTGGTCGAGGCGGGCTGGTATGGCCGCAAGACCGGGCGGGGCGTCTATGACTATTCGGGCGCGACCCCCGTCCCGCTGGTCTAGCGACGCCAGACCGTCGCCGGTAAGGCGGCGGTAACCATGACCATGCTATCGCCGGTCCCGGGGACGTGTCTATTGGTGGCGGATCATGGCGATCAGCGGCGACTATCCCGCGCCCGTATATGTGAACGGCTATAGCTGCCGGAACTGCACGGATGTCGGGCGGGCGGAAAAGCATATCGACCCCGCCAACCCGGCAGCGGGTCCGTTCGGCGTCAACGATCCGCGCGCTGCGGAGAAAGAGCATTTCTCGCCCGAAGCGCGCAACCTTGAACAGCTCGAGGCGCTCCATCGCGCGCAGAGCGTCCAGGCCGTCAACCCGGCGGCCGCCGCCTATGCCGCGACGGCAGCCGGATCGGCCACGGCGCCCGGCACGCTGGTGAACCTCTCAGCCTGAGGCGCGGGACGCTACCACCAGCTTTCGACGAAATGGAGAATGAGGCCGACAAGGCCGCCGACCAGCGTCCCGTTGATGCGGATATACTGGAGGTCACGCCCCACCGCCATCTCCAGCCGCCCCGTCACCGTCCGCGCGTCCCAGCCGCGCACCGTCTCGCTGACAAGCCGGACGATGCCATCGCCATAGCCCGCCGCGAGGCCGACCACGGCTCTGCGCGTCAGGCGGTTGATGAGCCGCCTGAGATCCGGCTCAGCGCCGATCGCGACACCGAGCTGCCGCAGCAGGGCGCCCAGCCGCCCCTCGACCGCGCTGCCCGGATCGCGCACCGCACGCAGCAGCGCCGCGCGGCCCTGACGCCACAGGCTTTCCATCCACGCCTGCATCGCGGGATTGGCGACGATCTCGCGCTGGACCCGGCGCACCCGGTCCTGCATGGCGGGATCGGCCTCAAGCCGTGCGGCGAGATCGGCGAGCGCCTCCTGCGCGGTAAGCCGGAGGCGGTGGGCGGGATCGTCGGCCGCCTCCAGCAGCAACGTCTTGAGACCTGACAGGATCGCATTGGCGAGTGTCTCGTCGAGGCCGGTAAAGCGCAATATGGCCCCCGCGCGATCATGCACCATGTCGCGGATCAGCTGTTCGTTCGCCTCCAGCGTGCGCGCGGCCCAGCGGATGAGGCTGTCGATCACAGCCTCGTGCCGGCCCTCCCGCATCGCGGCCTCCATCGCCTTGCCCATCAGCGGCGCGAGGTCGAGCGATTCAAGCCGCTGGCTGATCGCGCCCTTGACGAGATGCCCCAGACGGTCGTCGCCAAGCGCATCGACAAGATCACCGAGGATGCGCGGCGCCGCCTGGCCGAACCGTGCCCCGCCCTGCGTCGGCGCCGCGAGAAGGCGGCCCAGAACGCCCGCGAGATCCAGCCGCGCCATGCGCCGCGCGACGACGGCGGGCGTCAGGAAATTCGCGCGCAGGAACCGGGCGAGCGTGTCGCCGATCCGGTCCTTGTTGCGCGGAATGATCGCGGTGTGCGGAATGGGCAGGCCGAGGGGATGACGGAACAGCGCCGTTACCGCGAACCAGTCGGCAAGGCCGCCGACCATGGCGGCTTCGGCAAAGGCGCGCACATAGCCGAGCGCCGGATAGCGCGCTTCCCCCCAGCGGGCGAGCATGTAGACAGCCGCCATGACGATGAGAAGGCCGGTCGCAACGAGATGGATGCGCCTGGCGCCGCCTCGACCCGTCTGCGCGCCGGCTGGCTCCGCTCTATTCAGCGGGTTGGCCTGCGACATGCCCCGCCGCTGGCGCGTGATCGTCGCCCGGCTTGAAGGTGAGAAGACGCTTGCGAAGATGCGGGCCGATCCAGCGTTCGACACCGATGGCCACGCTGAAGCTGGGCGGCACGAGCAGTAGCGTGAGCAGCGTCGAGAGGGCAAGGCCGCCGATGACGGTGATGCCCATCGGCGCGCGCCAGGCACTGTCACCCGATATGGCGAGCGCGGTCGGCACCATGCCCGCGATCATGGCGACGGTGGTCATCACGATCGGCTGCGCGCGCTTGTGGCCGGCGTCGATGATCGCCTCCTTCTTGGGCACGCCCTTGGTCATTTCCTCCAGCGCGAAATCGACGAGCAGGATCGAATTCTTGCCGACGATGCCCAGCAGCATCAGAAGGCCGATGAGAACAGGCATAGAGACCGGATTGCCGGTAAGCAGCAACGCAAGGCCGCCACCCAGCGGCGCCAGCAGCAGCGAGCCCATGTTGACGAAGGGCGGCATCACCGAGCGGTACAGCAGCACGAGAACCGCGAACACAAGCCCGATGCCGACGACCACCGCGATGATGAAGTTGCGGATCAGTTCCGCCTGCCATTTGCTTTCGCCGAGCACGAGGCGGCTGACGCCGGTCGGCAGATTCCTCAAGGTCGGCAGGGCCTCGATCTGGGTCATCGCCTCGCCCGAGACGACCCCCGGCGCAAGATCGGCTCCGATGGTGATGCGGCGCACCTGATTGTTGCGGTCGATCTGGGTCGGGCCGGAGCCGATGCCGATATCGGCGACCAGACTGAGCGGCACCGATCCGCCCGACGCCGTCGAGACCGGCAGGTTGCGGATGAAATCATAGCGTTCGCGGGCCGTCTCGTCGACCGACACCCGGATCGGCACCTGACGGTCGGACAAGGAGAATTTCGCCATATTCTGTTCGATGTCGCCCTGCGTCGCGATGCGGATCGCCTGGCCGAGCGACGATGTGGTAACGCCAAGTTCCGCAGCGAGATCCATGCGCGGCCTGATGACAAGCTCCGGGCGCTGGAGATTGCCCTCTATGCGGGGCGCGACGATCGTCGATACGCCGCGCATTTCTTCCAGCAATTTGGTGGCGGTTGCCTTCAGCACCGCCGCATCGTCACCGCCCAGGGTGATCCCGATCGGCCGGTCGGTGCCGCCGCCGCCGGAACTGAGGCTCTGAAAGCTCACCTGCGCATCGGCGATCCGCAGCAATTTTTCCGTCCGGCTGCGCTCGAACTCCTGGGAACTGATGTCCCGGTCCTTTTTGAGGGTGAGGTAGACGTTCGCCGAGCCCACCTCGACATCGGAAAAGCTGGTGAGGACGAGCGGGTCCTCCTCCATCATCGCCGCGATCCGGTCGGTCAGCGCCTCGGTCCGCTCGAGCGTGGAACCGGGTGGCAGCTTGATGGCGATGCGGCTCGAGTCCGAATTGATGTCCGGCTGGAACGTCATCGGCATCGACGAGAACACGATCACGGTCAGGGCAAGGCAGGCCATGGCGATGCCCATCGTCCAAACGCGGTGATCGTGCATGGCCCAGCGCCAGACGCCCCGGCCCTCGTCCCGCAGCGCCCGCGCCCTGCGGTCGTCGAGCGTCCAGCGCAGCACCGCCATGTAGCGGTCCATCAGCCAGCCCTCGCCATGATGCGCATGGCCATGCGCCTTGAGAAAATAGGCGGCGAACATCGGCGTCATCATGCGCGCGACGGCGAGGCTGACCAGCACCGCCGCAACGACCGTCAAGCCGAAATTCTTGAAGAACTGGCCGGAAATGCCCGGCATCAGGGCGACCGGCAGAAACACCGCGACGATCACACTGGTGGTGGCCAGCACGGCAAGGCCGATCTCGTCAGCCGCGTCGATCGCCGCCTGATAGGCGGTCTTGCCCATGCGCATGTGCCGGACGATATTCTCAATCTCGACGATGGCGTCGTCGACCAGCACGCCCGCGACAAGGCTGAGCGCGAGCAGGGTGAGGGAATTGAGGCTGAACCCCAGAAGGTCCATGAACCAGAAGCTCGGGATCGCAGACATGGGGATAGCCAGTGCCGAAATGACCGTGGCCCGCCAGTCGCGCAGGAACAGGAACACCACGATGACCGCCAGCACCGCCCCCTCGATCATGGCGTGGATCGCGGACTTGTACTGCTCCTTGGTATATTCGACCTCCGTGTAGAGGAGGGAGATATGCACCTCCGGGTTCGCCTTCATGAGTTCATCGAGCGACTTTTCCGCCTCGTCGAACACCGACACGTCGGAGGCGCCCTTGGCCCGCTGGATTTCGAAGGAGAGAACCTGACGCCCGCCTGATTTCGTGATCGACCGCTGCTCCGCGAAAAGGTCGCGAACATCCGCGATGTCGGCGAGCTTGACGGTGCGGCCGTTGCCGATCGCAATCTGCGTCTGCGCCAGTTCGTGCGCGGTGCGAGCGTTGCCAAGGACGCGCACCGACTGTTCGGCGCCCGCGATTTCGGTCAGCCCGCCGGTGGAATTGAGGTTCACCTGCCTGAGCTGGTTGTTGACCTGCGGTGCGGTGAGCCCGAAGGATTGCATACGGGCCGGATCGAGGATGACGCGGATTTCGCGCGACACGCCGCCCGACCGCTTCACATCGCCCATGCCCGGTATGGACAGGAGGCGCTTGGCGATGGTGTTGTCGACGTACCAACTGAGCTGCTCGAGCGTCATCGCGGTCGATTCGACCTTGAAATAGGCGAGCGGCCGACCCGAGGTGGAGAGGCGGATGACCTGCGGCTCCAGGATGCCGTCGGGCAGGTTCGAGCGGATCTGGGAGATCGCGTCGCGCACATCCGTCACGGCCCGGTCGATAGGCGTGCCGATCGCGAACTGGACCGCCGTCTGGCTCTGGCCTTCGGTGATGGTGGAGTTGATCTCGTCAATGCCCTGAATGGTGCGGATCGCCGCCTCCACCCGCTGCGTGACCTGCGTCTCAAGCTCCGAGGGGGCCGCGCCCGGCTGGGCGACGACGACCAACGCGACCGGAAAGTCGATGTCCGGGTCGTTCTGCACGTTCATCATGACAAAGCTCATGATGCCGGCGAGGGTGAGTGCCACGAAAAAGACAATCGGAGGCACCGGGTTGCGGATGCTCCATGCCGAAATTTCGCGGAAATCCATCGGTCTGTCCGATCAGCGCGCCGGGACCGGCTTCACCAGATCGCCGGTGTTGAGAAAGCCTCCGGCGGTCAGCACGACCCTGTCACCGGCACGGATGCCGTTGGTGATGGAAACACCCGCGTCCGACACCGGGCCGGTGCTGACGTTGCGCCGCACCGCGCGGTTGTCGGCGCCGACGACGAAGACATAGCTGCCCGCGCCATCGCTCTGGACAGCGGAATCCGGCAGGAGGAAACCATTGTCCTGACTGGTGGCGATGGAGGCATGCGCAAAGGCGCCGGGCTTCAGCGCCGGATCGTAGCGCAGGAGGATGCGGGCCACGCCCTGCCGCGTCTGCGGATCGACCACGGGCGACACCTGCCACACCTGCCCCGCGAAGGCGCGGTCCGCGCCGATCGGGCGCACCTCGGCGGATTGCCCGGCCCGGATGCGGCCAAGATCGCCCTCGTTGACCATGAGGCGCATCTCCATCGCGCCGTCCCTGGCAATACGGAACAGAACGCCGGAGCCAGCGCCCACTACCTGCCCCGGCTCGACCGACCGGGTCAGGACAAGCCCCGCCTCGGGCGCGCGAACGTCGAGCCGCGCGATGCTCGCCTGCGCCTGACGCAGCTGCGCCGCCGCGACATCCACCTGCGCGGCCGCCGCGTCCCGGTTGGCGATACGGGTGTCCAGGTCGGCCTTGGAAATGAAGCCATTGGGCGCAAGGCCCCGCGCGCGCTCAAGATTGGCCGAAGCCAGCTTGGCATTGGCGCGCGCCGTCGCAAGCTGGGCCGCAAGGGAGGCCGCCTGCGCGCTCTGGACCGACCGCTCTATAGTGGCGAGCGCCTGGCCTGCCCTCACCCATGTGCCTGGCTGCACCAGAACGGACGTTACGCGCCCGCCCTCGCCAACAACGCCCACCGGCATATCGACCCGGGCCGCAATGGTGCCCGTGCCCGTCACCGCGAGCGTGACCGCGCTGGGCTTGACCGAAGCGACCGACACGGTCGGCACCTGCGGCGACTGACTGACGACCTCATCCTTCGCACCGCCGAACCACTGCCACAGCAACAGCACCGCCGCGATGATCGCCACAGCGAGGAGGGCCATCCGCACCCGGCCGCGGCGCAGCGCGGCGGGCACGTCTTCGCTCTCGCGCGGGGCGGAAAGCGTTTCGCTTCCTATGGGCGTCTCATAATTCATGGCGTTGGAGGCCTGCTGCAGATGCGAAAAGCTGTCCGCTTGACTGCCACTGTGTTAGCCCAGCACAGCACCGGGGTAAAGGCGAATGTTTCGGTGCGGATGTAACAAAGGGTCGCACGACCAACAACGCCGGGGCCGCCCGGCATGACTGCCGGACGGCCCGCCTCTGTCGAACGGATGCCTATGCTGGATTAGCGGACCGATCCGCGTCGCACGAGGTTGACGATGGCGAGAAGCACGACCGCGCCGACAAGCGACACCAGGAACGAGTTCAGCGTGAGCGGCGCATCATTGATCGTCCCGCCAGCGAAGATCAGCCCGCCAATGAAAGCACCAACGATACCGACAACGATGTTGAGGAAGATGCCCTGCTGCGCATCGGTGCGCATGATAAGGCTGGCAAGCCAGCCGATGATGCCGCCAACGACAAGCCAAAGAATGAGACCCATGTTCACCTCCATGTTCAGGCGAAAAGAGGCCGGCCCCTGCCGTGCGTCCCGTCAGCCTGCCTTGTCCTCCAACAACACGGCACCCGCGTAACGGTTCCCCCCGGCCCGCGCCATGGGCCACCGGGGTCACTTGGCAGCATCCGCGTTGCGGCCTACATCGCCAGACCATGCCGCCCGACACACCTGACGCCAATCTGCCGATGCCGCCCGTCTGGGCGACATTCCGGCGGTTCATTCCCTATCTGTGGCCCAAGGACTCGCCCGCGCTGCGCGTGCGGATCGTCCTTGCGCTGCTGCTGGTGGTCGCGGGCAAGGCGATCAGCCTCATCATGCCGTTCGCCTATTCGGCGGCGATCAACCGGATGCAGCCGGGCCTTGAGGGCGGCGCGGCCATCGCCATCGCCCTCGTCGTCGCCTATGCCGCCGCGCGCTTCGGCGTGACCCTGTCCGACAACATCCGCAACGTCGTGTTCGAAAGTGTCGGGCGCGATGCGCAGCGGCGCCTGTCCGAACATGTGTTTCGTCATCTCCACCGCCTGTCGCTGCGCTTTCACCTCAACCGCAAGACAGGCGGCGTCACCAAGGTGATCGAGCGCGGCACCGCGACCATCGACACCATGCTCTATTTCCTCCTGTTCAACATCGCGCCGACGCTCATCGAGCTGACGGCGGTGTGCGCGATCTTCTTCGTGAAGTTCGGGCCGGGGCTGGTGGCGGCAACCCTCGCCATGGTGATCGCCTACATCTGGTTCACGAGAGTGGTCACCGAGTGGCGCAACCAGCTGAGGCGCGAGATGGTGGACATGGATACCGCCGCCATCGCCCATGCCGTCGACAGCCTGCTCAATTTCGAGACGGTGAAATATTTCAATGCCGAGGCGCGCGAGGGCGAACGCTACGCCAATGCGATGCGCCAGCTCGCCCGCGCGACGATCAAGAGCGAGAACAGCCTCGCCTGGCTGAACATCGGCCAGTCGCTCATCACCAACCTCATGATGGCAGGCGCCATGGCGTTCACCGTGTGGGGCTGGAGCACGGGCCGCTTCAGCGTCGGCGACGTGGTGCTGGTAAACACGCTGCTCGCCCAGCTTTTCCGGCCGCTTGACCTGCTCGGCATGGTCTATCGCACCATTCGCCAGGGCCTCATTGACATGGAGGCGATGTTCCGCCTGCTCGATACCGAGACGGAGATCGTCGACGCGCCCGGCGCGCCCGCGCTGCTGGTCGACGGGGGCGAGGTGCGCTTCGAGGATGTGCATTTCGGCTATGATCCCGACCGCGAGATCCTGAAAGGGGTGAGCTTCACCCTGCCGGCCGGGCAGACCTTTGCCATTGTCGGCCCGTCGGGCGCGGGCAAGTCGACGATCGCGCGCCTCCTCTACCGTTTCTACGACGTGACGAGCGGCAGGATCACCATCGACGGGCAGGATATCGGCCTGGTCCAGCAGGACAGCCTGCGCAGCGCCATCGGCATCGTGCCGCAGGACATGGTCCTGTTCAACGACACGGTGGGCTACAATATCGGCTATGGACGCGCGGGCGCGACACAGGACGAGATCGAGGCGGCGGCGCGCGGCGCGGCGATCGACGGCTTCATCGCGCGCCTGCCCAAGGGCTATGACGCGCGCGTGGGCGAACGGGGCCTGAAGCTCTCAGGGGGCGAGAAGCAGCGGGTCGCCATCGCCCGCACCCTCGTCAAGAACCCGCCGATCCTCATCCTCGACGAGGCGACCAGCGCGCTCGATTCGCGCACGGAGGCTGCGATCCAGCAGGTCCTCTCCAGCATCGCCCGGCGTCGCACCACGATCATCATCGCGCACCGCCTGTCGACGGTGGTCGATGCCGACCGCATCATCGTGCTGGAGGACGGCCGCATCGCCGAGCAGGGCAGCCATGGCGAGCTTCTGGGGCTGGGCGGCCTCTACGCGCAGATGTGGGCAAGGCAGGCGGCCGAGCGCGTCGAGGTGGAAGTCGCGGAGCACGCCGGGGATGAGGCGCTCGGGCAGGCGGCGGGGTGACGGGAGAGGTGTGTTGTTATACCGCCCACCGATGCCCCTCGCCCTTTATGTCCATTGGCCGTTCTGCGTCGCCAAATGCCCCTATTGCGACTTCAACAGCCATGTCCGGGACAATGTGGACCAGCTCGCCTGGCGCGACGCGCTGCTTGCCGACCTTGCCCATGAAGCGATGCGCACCAGACCCGCCGAACTGACCAGCATCTTCTTCGGCGGCGGCACGCCCTCGCTCATGCCGCCCGCGACCATCGCCGCGGTCATCGACGCAGCATCCCGTCACTGGACCTTCGCGCCCGACATCGAGATCACCATGGAGGCGAACCCCAACAGCGCGGAGGCGGCGCGCTTCGCCGATGTCGCCGCCGCCGGGGTCAACCGCCTGTCGCTCGGCCTGCAATCGCTCCACGACGACGCGCTCACATTCCTCGGCCGCGCCCATGACGCCGCCGAGGGCCTTGCCGCGCTCGACCTCGCGCAAAGTCTGTTCGGCCGGGTCAGCTTCGACCTCATCTACGCCCTCCCCGGTCAGTCAGAGGCGGACTGGCAGGCCGACCTTGCCCGCGCGCTTGCCTTCGGCACCGGCCACCTGTCGCTCTATCAGCTCACCATCGAGCCCGGCACCCGCTTCGAGACCATGGTGCGCAAGGGCGACTTCGCGCCCGCCGAACCCGACCATGCCGCCGCGCTTTACGAAATCACCCAGGACATGACCGCGCGCGTGGGCGTTCCCGCCTATGAGATTTCGAACCATGCCCGGCCGGGCGAGGAAAGCCGCCACAATCTCACCTATTGGCGCTATGGCGACTATGCTGGCATTGGCCCCGGCGCGCATGGGAGAATAAGCGGGACCGCCACGACCCGCCACAAAAAGCCCGAAAACTGGATGGCAAGCATCGCCGCGCACGGCCATGGCGTCGCCGAGCAAACCCCGCTTACCCCCGAAACCCGCGCCGCCGAGGCGCTGATGATGGGTCTGCGCCTTGCCGAAGGCGTCGATCTCGCCGACATAGCCGCCCGGACCGGAGTGGCGCGCGCGGACCTCATCGACCATGCCGCCGCCGGGCGGCTCGAGGCGCTCGGCCTCCTCAACCAGTCCGGCGACCGGCTTGCGGTCACCGCGCCCGGCATGCTGCTGCTCGATGCGATACTGAAGGAATTGCTCTGACATGACCCAAAGGCTCGTTGCGGCGGACATCGGCGGCACCCATGCGCGCTTTGCCCTCGCGGAAGTGGCGGACGGGCGCGTCCTGTCGCTGGCGGAACCCGTCAAACTGAAGACCGCCGACTATGCGAGCCTCCAGACCGCGTGGGACGCATTCGGGCGCGCCCTCGATGCGCCGCTGCCGCGCGCCGCCGCCATCGCCGTCGCCTCGCCGGTGGGCGCGGACAGCATCAAGCTCACCAACAACAGCTGGGTGATCGAACCCGCGCGGCTGCGCGGTGCACTGGAGGTGGAGCACTGCACGCTGGTCAACGACTTCGGCGCGGTCGCCCATGCCGTCGCGCAGCTGCAGCCGGAGGATTTCGCCCATCTTGCCGGGCCGGACGTTGCACTGCCGCACGAGGGCGTCGTCAGCATCTGCGGGCCGGGCACAGGGCTCGGCGTCGCGGCGATCCTGCGCGAGGGGAGCCGCTATCACGTCCTCTCGACCGAGGGCGGCCATGTCGACTTCGCGCCGCTCGACCCGATCGACGACGCCATGCTGGCGCGGCTGCGCCGCACCCTCACCCGCGTCTCGGTCGAGCGCATCGTCTCCGGCCAAGGTATCGTCGCGATCTACGAGACGCTGGCCGCTCTCGAGGGCCGCGCCGCCGAGCCGATCGACGACCGCGCCATCTGGGCCAGCGCCCTCGACGGCAGCGACAGCCTCGCGGTCGCCGCGCTCGACCGCTTCTGCATGGCGCTGGGCGCGGTCGCGGGCGATCTCGCGCTCGCCCATGGCGCGAAGGGCGTTGCAATTGCCGGGGGGCTCGGCCTGCGCCTGCGCGACCATCTGCCGCGCTCGGGCTTTGCGGCGCGCTTCACCGCCAAGGGTCGCTTTGCGCCGCTCATGGCGCGCATCCCGGTGAAGCTCATCACCCATGCCGAGCCGGGGCTTTACGGCGCCGCCGCCGCCTTTGCACGCGAGCACGGCTGAGCGCGCCGCCCACCGGCCCTGTGCCGCCGGTCACAGCCGCCCGCTAAGCTCCCGTTAAGACAGGTTCCGATAGTCTTGCACCGATTGGAGCGAGTCCCATGCGTACGAACTATTTGAGCGAGCAGCAGGTTTCCAGACTGGTCGAGTTCGGCCTCTTCGGCTGTCTCGTAACGGCGGCGTCGCTCGTGGCGTTCATCACCGCCGCCTGAGGCCGCTCAACAAAAAGGGGGCCGGCAGCGCCAGCCCCCTCTTCACGATCGAATATCGGCGATCAGAACCCGTCCGCCGCCTTGCTGACCAGCACATTGACCGCGACCCGGCGGTTCTGCGCCTTGCCCTCCGGCGTGTCGTTGGGGGCGGCCGGATCGGCCTCCGCCATGCCGGTGGGCGTCAGCATGCGATAGGGCTTCCACTTGCAGGCCTGCTGCAGATAGTTGACGACCCGCCCGGCGCGCTTCTCGCTCAACACCTGATTGAAGTCCTCGTTTCCGGTGGAGTCGGTATAGCCGACCACCAGGATGAGGGCATTGTCCATCGCCTCGGCCGTGCTCGCCGCCGCGCACAGATCGGCCTTGGCCTGCTCGGACAGCACCGCCTTGCCGGTGTCGAAGTTCACATTGGTGGTGCTCTTGATATTATATTTGTCGATGTCCGCCATGCGGCCTTTCAGCGCCTCGGTCGCCGCGCTCTGCTCGGCGAAACGCTGGTCAGTGCCGTTGTGGATCATGGTCGCGACCCGCAGGTCCCTGCTCTTGATGGCGATGCGGCTTGCGGTCAGGGCCTCGCCCGACTGCATCGTCTCGACCCGCACCGGCAGGCCGTTCAGGAGCTGGGCGGCGGCAAGTCTGCTGCGGTCAAGCCCCAGGAAGCCGCCGCTCGACCGGATTTCGGTCGCTTCCGTGACGGTCACGACCGATTTGTCGCCGCCCGGCGTCGTCACCTGAATCTGGTCGCCCCGGCGCGCGGAAATGACGCCCTCGATCGCCGGCCCCTTGACGGTCGGCGGCGAGGTATCGGTGACGCTGCCGGTCACGCCCATCTCCGGCGCGTCCGCCGTCTGCGCGATGGCGCTGCCGGGCGCCGCAGCGGCGAGCAGGGTCATCATCAGAAGGCCCTTTGGGCGCGTGCTTGCGATTGTCATTGCGGGAACTCCTTACCATGGTGCCGCGTGCCCCTCGGTCGGCGGCATGTTGCCGCTGCGTAACGCCCTCAAGTCGTTGCGAGGTTCAACAACAAAATGGCGGCCGGGCGACGTTCCTCGCTGAATCGGGGCGCCTCGCCCGCAAGTCGTGGGGCACGCGCGGCGAAACGATCATCGCTTGCGCACAAACTCGGCGCGCAGGACGAGCCCCTTGATGCCTTCATACTTGCAGTCGATTTCCTGCGCGTCGCCGGTCAGGCGAATCGACTTGATGAGGGTGCCGCGCTTCAGTGTCTGGCCCGCGCCCTTGACGGTCAGATCCTTGATGAGCGTGACCTGGTCGCCATCGCGCAGTTCGTTGCCGACGGAATCAACGACCCGCACACCCTCGCTTTCACCCTCCGGCGCGGCAGCGGCCGCATCGGCAGCCGGGCGCCATTCGCCCGTCGCCTCGTCATAGACATAGTCGTCGTCACCGCTCATGGCGCGTCCCCCATTACCGCAATTTGGCGATGGTAAGCCCATCGAGCTTGGCACGATCCTTCACGCTTTCCTCGCTGCGCGTCAGCGCCTTGGCGATGGCTTTGAGCGCCATGCCCTTGGCGGCGAGCGTCCGCAATTTGGTCAGCTCGTCGCCCGTCCAGGGTTGCCTGTGTCGCTCGAACTTGTCGCCGCCGCCCTTGGCCATCAGCTTTCATCCCCCATCCTGAGCGCGGCGATGAACGCCTCCTGCGGGATCGAGACATTGCCATATTCGCGCATCCGGGCCTTGCCCTTCTTCTGCTTCTCGAGGAGCTTCTTCTTGCGGGTGATGTCGCCGCCATAGCATTTCGCGGTCACGTCCTTGCGCATCGCGCTGATCGTTTCGCGAGCGACAACCTTGCCCCCTATGGCGGCCTGGATCGGGATCTTGAACAGGTGGCGGGGGATGAGGTCCTTGAGGCGCTCGCACATATGGCGCCCGCGCGCCTCCGCCTGGCTGCGGTGGACGATCATCGACAGCGCGTCGACCGGCTCGTTGTTGACGAGGATCGCCATCTTGACGAGATCGCCCTCGCGCAGGCCGATCTGCTCATAATCGAAGCTCGCATAGCCACGACTGATCGACTTCAGGCGATCATAGAAGTCGAACACCACCTCGTTCAGGGGCAGCTCATAGGTCACCTGCGCGCGCTCGCCCACATAGGTGAGGCCGGTCTGCACCCCGCGCCGGTCCTGGCAGAGCTTGAGGATGGACCCAAGATATTCGTCCGGCGTGTAGATGGTGCCCTTGATCCACGGCTCGTCGATCTGGGCGATGCGGCTGGGGTCGGGATAGTCGGCGGGGTTGTGGAGCAGGATCTCGCGCGCGTCCTCGGTCCGGCTCTTGTTGAGCTGGATGCGATAGACGACCGAGGGCGCGGTGGTGATGAGGTCGACATCATATTCGCGGGTCAGCCGCTCCTGGATGATCTCGAGGTGGAGGAGGCCGAGAAAGCCGCAGCGGAAGCCGAAGCCGAGCGCGGCCGACGATTCCATCTCGAAGGAGAAGCTGGCATCGTTGAGGCGCAGTTTCGCGATGCTCTCGCGCAGCTTCTCGAATTCGGCGGCATCGACCGGAAAGATGCCGCAGAACACCACCGGCTGCACCTGCTTGTAACCGGGCAGCGCCTCCGCCGCGCCGCCCTTCACCGTGGTGATGGTGTCGCCGACATTGGCCTGCGCCACTTCTTTGATCTGGGCGGTGATGAAACCGATTTCGCCGGGGCCAAGCTCCGGCAGCTGTTCGATCTTGGGCCGCATGCAGCCGACGCGGTCGACGAGATGCTCGGTGCCGCCTGCCATGAACTTGACGTTGAGACCCTTGGTCAGCACCCCGTCCATGACCCGCACGAGGATGACGACGCCGAGATAGGGGTCATACCAGCTGTCGACGATCATCGCTTTCAGCGGCGCGGCGCGATCGCCGCCGGGCGCGGGGATGCGGGTGACGATCGCTTCCAGGATTTCGTCGATGCCGATCCCGGCCTTGGCGGAGGCGAGCACCGCCTGCGAGGCGTCGAGGCCGATCACCTCCTCGATCTCGGCCTTGACCTTTTCGGGCTCGGCGGCGGGCAGGTCGATCTTGTTGATGACCGGCACGATCTCATGGTCGTGCTCGATCGACTGGTAGACGTTGGCGAGGGTCTGCGCCTCCACCCCCTGCGCCGCGTCGACGACGAGCAGCGCGCCCTCGCAGGCGGCGAGGCTGCGCGAGACCTCATAGGCGAAGTCGACATGGCCGGGCGTGTCCATGAGGTTGAGCTCATAGGTCCGGCCATCGGTGGCGGTATAATCGAGGCGCACCGTCTGCGCCTTGATGGTGATGCCACGCTCTTTCTCGATGTCCATGTTATCAAGGACTTGCGCGGTCATTTCGCGATCGCTGAGGCCGCCGCAACGCTGGATCAGCCGATCGGCCAGCGTCGACTTGCCATGGTCGATGTGCGCGATGATGGAAAAATTGCGGATGAGGGCGAGATCGGTCATCGCGGCCCGATAGCAGGGCGCGTGCGCGCCGCAAAGGGCGGCGCTGTCAGACGATCAGCGTTCCCGCCTCGACCAGTGCCGCCAGGTTCGCCTCATCGGCCACGCCGCCGCTCGTCACCAGGAACTTGACGCTGTCGAACCGGGCCAGCGTCGTGAACTGGCCCGTGCCGTCGAGGTCGACGGCAAGCGTCGTCGTGCTGCCCGCCTCGGCAAGATTGACATAGCCCGTCAAAGCCGCGCCCGCGACGCGGGCGGAAAGCAGCGCGGCCAGGTCGATGGCGTCGCCCTGCTCGCTCCTGAACCCCTTGACCACATCGACGCTGCCGTCGAGCGCGTCGGCGGCCCAGACGAGCCGGTCGGCACCGCTGCCGCCATATAGGGTGTCGACGCCAGCGCCGCCCTCCAGCCGGTCATTCCCGCCCCCGCCCTTCAGCACATCGGCATTGGCGCCGCCATGAAGCTGGTCGTTACCCCCCTTGCCGATGAGCGTATCGCGCGGGAGGCCGCCGGTCAGCACATCATCGCCCGCGGTGCCGCTCAGGGTCTGGGTGGCGGGCGCCCGTGTCACGACAATGTCAACGGTCGCCTGCGACGTCGCACCGGCCGCATCCGCAACGCCATAGGTGAAGCGCGTCGTGCCGACAAAGCTGTCGTCCGCGCGGTAGGACCAGTTCCCCTCGACGTCGATCGCGAGCGCGCCCGGACCGCTCATGGACAGGCTGGCGAGCTGGATCGCCTCCCCGTCATGGTCATAGTCGTTGGCGAACGGGTCGAACGCCACGGTGCCGCCCTGCATGACGGTGATGGCATCGTCATGGGCGACGACCGGGTGGTTCTCGCCAGCTTCAGGAGAGAGCCCGAGGCCGGGGAAATTGACGTCCTCCCCCGCGATCAGTGCCGCGATGCCGAGATTGGTCGCGTCGATCTTGCCGGTCAGCTCGCGGTCGGCGACGAACGGGATGAAGCCCGCCGCGGCGGCCGCCTCGACAAAGGCCTGCTGATAGGCCTCCTTTGTCGGATAGGACGTGGCGAGGACAAACTTGCCCGCATTGGCGGCAAGCTGGATATATTCGACGTCATAGGGCGTAAAGTCCGTCGCCCCCTTTTCGTCATACCAGAGATCCTCGGCGCCGATGCCGTCGATCGCGGCGAGATAGGCGGCATTGGCGACCGTCGGATCAGCCTCGTCAGCCGCGAGCAGCCCGACGCCGTTCTGCGGGATCACCTTGAAATCGGGGTTCAGCGACTTGGCATAGGCGGACAGGGCGATCACGAAGTCGATCATGTCCTGCCTGATGTCGCCGCCCGGCTTGTCATAGGCCGCGACCACCGCAGCCCGTTCATAGGCGTCGATGATGTCGAGATACATGCCGTCCCAGCCCTGCGCCACCGCCTCGGCGACCCGGTCGAACATGATCGCCTGCCAGTCGGCATCCCAGAACTTGACATAGAAATTCCCTGCCCAGCCCGGATCGCGGCCCAGCACGAAGTCGGGCCTGTTCTGGCTCCAGCCGCCATCGATCCAGTAGTCGCGATAATTCTCGGCCTCGCCGATCGAGATATAGGTGAAGTTTGTCTTGCCCTGCGCATGGAGCGCCGCCATCTGATCGGCGTTGAGCGCCGCCTCGTCCATATCGAGCACACCGATGCTGTAATCGGTCGCGAGCAGCTTGTCATAAGGACTGTTCTGCAGATTATAGAATAGCGGCAAGGTCATGGGGCCTGTCTCCTGTCAAGGGAGGCGCCTAGCCGCGAATTGCGAAACCCGGGTGACGAGCTGGGGACGATTGCATGACGGTAGGCAAGCGCGTTCGCCCATGCTAG
>CAZGVX010000046.1:0-19434 GCA_964529225.1 uncultured Sphingobium sp. | reverse complement strand
AGCAGACCTTCAAGAACGCGCTGACCGGCCTGCCGATGGGCGGCGGCAAGGGCGGCTCGAACTTCAACCCCAAGGGCAAGAGCGTGCGGGAGATCATGCGCTTCTGCCAGAGCTTCATGACCGAGCTTTATCGCCACATCGGCGCGGACGTCGACGTGCCGGCTGGCGATATCGGCGTCGGCGGGCGCGAGATTGGCTTCATGTTCGGCCAATACAAGCGCATCACCAACAACTTCACCGGCGTCCTCACCGGCAAGGGGCTGGAATGGGGCGGCTCGCTCATCCGCACCGAGGCGACCGGCTATGGCGCCGTCTATTTTCTCGCCAACATGCTCGCGACCAAGGGGCAGGATCTTGTCGGCAAGACCGCCGTCATCTCCGGTTCGGGCAATGTCGCGACCCATGCGGCGGAAAAGATCGTGCAGCTGGGCGGCAAGGTGCTGACGCTCTCGGACTCCGGCGGCTACATCTATGACAAGGACGGCATCACCCAGGAGAAGATCAACTGGGTCAAGACGCACAAGACCCACCGGCGCGGCCGCATCCAGGACTATTGCGACGAATTTGACGGGGCGGAGTTCTTCCCCGGCAAGACGCCCTGGGCCGTGCCGTGCGACGTCGCGCTCCCTTGCGCGACGCAGAACGAGCTGCTCGGCGAGGATGCCAGGACGCTGGTCGCCAATGGCTGCACGGCGGTGTCGGAGGGCGCGAACATGCCGACCGACCTTGCCGGCGTGCACATCTTCAAGGACGCGAAGATCCTCTACGCGCCCGGCAAAGCGTCCAATGCCGGCGGCGTGGCCGTCTCGGGGCTGGAGATGAGCCAGAACAGCGCCCGCCGCGCGTGGAAGGAGGACGAGCTGCAACAGATGCTGAAGGACATCATGCTCGGCATCCACCAGAGCTGCCTCACCTATGGCGACCGAGGCAACGGCTATGTCGACTATGTGAAGGGCGCGAATATCGCGGGCTTCAAGAAGGTCGCGGACGCGATGCTGGCGTTCGGAGTGGTCTGACGCGGCGGGCGTGGTTCAACCGGTCGGTGCGCTGGCGCACCGGCCGACCGCGTGGCGGTTGGGGCTTTCTCGATCGCGTCGAAGCGAATCCGGGATGTGGCCCAAAAGCGGGGTAGACGGGGTTCTAAAAGATCTATATCGAATCTATATTGAAGTTATATAGAGTTTATGTCATATCGAGTATCTGAAAGGAGATTCGATATGTCCAATGACGCTCTGATCGTGTTCACCGCCAAGTCTACTGAACTAATCCATCAGCAGGGAGGAACCTCGTCATGGGTTCTCAGCCCCGCTAGTATGCGCACCGTGAGATATGTCGTTTGCACCCGAAACACTGGCCGGGAGCTTGATGAAGAAGATGGCCCCCGCACCGAGGCGCACGGCGAGGCGTTCCTTGTCGGCAAGGTGTCGGGCTTAAAGCAGGTAAAATTGGAGAACAACCGGAAGCGCTATCTGGTCCAGATGAGCGAATATGCGCGGGTGTCGGTACCCGATTTTTGGACCCACGACCGCAACCCGACGCGCTACACCGATACCGGCTGGTTGCGGGAACACGGCATCGACGTGGACACGCTGGACTGGCTGCCGATGCCCGACAGCGATGACGTCATTGCTGTGATGCCACAGCTGGCTCTTGGCACCGAAGGTCTCACGATTGCACAGGCCAAGCACGGCCTGTCCGTGAAGTTCGGTGTTCCCGAGGATGCCATTCAGATCGTCATCAACGGGTGATGTATGAGCGATTGAAATCGCGCGCGACCTATTTGCCTCAGCCTGAGGCACGCCTTGCCAACCTCCCCGGCATCATGGGCAGTATTTTCTTGGCAATCCGGTCGCGGAAAACGGCCCTGTCCTACGGCGGACTGCCATGCCATGATGCGTGGATCGGCTCTTTCCCTTTGTGACGATCCGCCGCATCCGCCCGCTGCGCGCCCGTGGGGGCGGCGTGTCCGCACGCCTTTCGGCCGGGAAGAGAAAAGGCATTACCCCGTAACCTTTGTAACCTTTGAGCGCATCCTGCGGGCTGACCCGGATTGCACGGAGCGTCGCACTGGATGCAGGCCGACGCGCTTCGTCATAGCGCGGACGGACACGCGCGAAGGGACAGGCCATGCCCACGTCCCCGCGCGGGACAGGTTGGCGTTAACCCTTTATTAACCTTTCCAGACCGTTAACGCCGATCTAGACCAGCAGCCATGAACCGGCCGCTGGTCATCACCTCAGAGGGGGCTCGCCACCCGTTCCGCCGGGCGCTGCCCGCGCATGTCACAAACGGGACGTCGCTGCTCAAACCCGCCCGCAGCTCGGATCAGGACTGGAAGCTGTTCATTCTGAGCTTCGCGGCCTTCTTTACCGCCTTCTACGCCTATCTGTTCTGACTGGCCGAAACGGCGCCGCGCGCGTGGCTCTCACAGGCAAGGTGGAGCCGCCAAGCCATCAGTGCCGAAACGATGCACATGCCGGCCGTGATGTAGAGCGCCTGGAGATTGGTCAGCCCGGCATTGGTCGCCGCCAGGATGATGGCCGCGCCCGTGACCATCGCGCCGGAGTTGACGACATTGTTGGCCGCCACGGTGCGCGCTGTCTGGTCCTTGGCGACGGTCGTGGTCAGAAACGCATAGAGCGGCACGACGAACATGCCGCCGAACGTCGCTATGCCAAACAGGCCGAGGACCACATGCCAGCTATGCGGGTGCGCCATGAACGCGCTCATATTGTAGAGCGAGCCATCCGGTGCCTTTTCCCAACCGCTCGTGACATACTGGAAGTACCAGATGAACGCCGCCATCACGAGCACCGACGCGGGCGCATAGCGCGCCGACACCTCGCCCTTCAGCAGGCGGTTGATCGCCACCGATCCGATCGCCACGCCGACCGAAAAGATCGCGAGGAACAGGCTTGCCACCTCCTTGCTGGCGGTGAAGTCGTTCTTCACCAGTGGCGGAAAGATGATGATCAGCACCGTTGCGATCATCCAGAAAAAGCTGATCGACATGATCGCGAGGAACAGGCGCGGGATATGCATGGTCGCGCTGATCAGGCGCCAGGACGCGCGCAGCACGTTGTAGTCCAGCTCGACCGGCGGGCCGAGGCGCGGCGCGGGCGGAATCATCCGCGCCGACAGATAGCCGGCCACCGCCACGACCATGACGGTTGCGGCGGCGACGCTCATCGGCATCCAGCCCGCCGCGATCGTGCCCGCGAGAATGGCGATATAGGTGCCGGCCTCGACCAGCCCGGTGCCGCCCAGCACCTCGTCGGCATGCAGGTGCTGCGGCAGGATCGCATATTTGATCGGCCCGAAAAAGGTCGAGTGGATGCCCATCGCCGCGACCGCGCCGAGCAGCACCACGACGCCGGTCATCGGATGGATATGGCACAGCACCATCCCGGCGGCGCCGACCGCCATGATGCAGATTTCCGCCAGTTTGACGATGCGGATGATCCGCGCCTTGTCCGTTGTGTCGGCAAGTTGTCCGGAGAGCGCCGACAGGAGGAAGAAGGGCAGCACGAACAGGCCGGTCGCCAGCGCGTTGAAGTTCGATTCCTGCTGCGGGTCGCGATAGATGGTGAAGGTCGCGAACAAAACCATGGAGGTCTTGAACAGATTGTCGTTGAACGCCCCCAGAAACTGCGTGACGAACAACGGCAGAAATCGGCGATGGTGCAAGAGGTGCAGGGACGCCTGCATGCGATCGGGGTCTCTTCCTGGCCGGGCGGAACGAGTGCCGCCTCGGGAAGCGTCTCTAGCTCCAAGCGCAGGGCGGGGGAAGCCCCCCTGTTCGCACGCGGGTGCGATCGGTGTCGGGGCGGGCGGGCGCTTGCGACGCGGCAGATGCTGTGGCACGGCGGGCGACGCATGTTGCTCCTGCCCAATATCCTCACCCTGTCGCGCGTGCTGGCGGTGCCACTGCTGGTTGCGTTGCTGTGGCCGGCCGAGCAGGGTCATGAATGGCGGATCGGCTACGCCTTTGCCTTCGCTCTCTACTGCCTGATGGGCATCACCGACTATTTCGACGGCTATCTCGCCCGCGCGCAGGGCACGGTGTCCAAGCTTGGCGTGTTCCTCGATCCCATCGCCGACAAGATCATGGTCGCCGCCGTCATCCTGATGCTGTGCGCGACGCGCGACGTCGCGGGGGTCAACATCATTGCCGCCCTCATAATCCTGATTCGGGAGATTGCGGTGTCAGGCCTCAGGGAGTTTCTCGCAGGGCTGCAGGTGTCCTTGCCGGTATCCCGCCTCGCGAAATGGAAGACGGCGCTGCAGTTTGTCGCGCTTGGCGCGCTGATCCTCGCGGGGGCGGTGCCCTTCCTGCACTGGGTGCACGGCACCGGCGTCGTGACGCTGTGGCTGGCGGCGGGCCTCACGCTCATAACCGGCTGGGACTATCTGCGCGTCGGCCTGAAGCACATGGACAGCTGACCATGCCAACTGAGCTGGCCATCCTGTATTTCGCATGGGTCCGGGAGCGGATCGGCATGGAGGGCGAAACCATCGCCCATCCCGGCTGCGACTGCACGGTTGGCGAACTTGTCGGGCGTCTCGCGGTGCGCAGTGCGGGCCATCGGGAGGCATTCGCCGATACAAGCCGCCTGCGCGCGGCGCTGGACCAGCGCCATGTTCCGCTCGATGCGCCCTTGGGCGAAGCGCGGGAGCTGGCGATCTTTCCGCCGGTCACCGGGGGATGATCCGCCTTTCCGTTCAGACCGAGGATTTTGATGCGGGGGCCGAACTTGCGCGACTGGAAGAGCTGGGCGGCGGGGGCGTTGCGAGCTTCATCGGCATCGTGCGGGCCGATGGCGCGCTGACCGCCCTTCAGCTCGATCATTATCCCGGCATGACGGAGGCGGAAATCCGGCGAATCGCGTCGGACGCCATGGATCGCTGGCCGCTCCTTGGCCTTACCATCATCCACCGCCATGGCGTGCTTGGGGTGGGCGCGCGTATCGTGTTCGTGGGGGCCGCGTCCGTGAGCCGCGTGCCGGCGCTGGCGGCGACCGCATTCCTCATGGACTGGCTGAAAGTCTCGGCGCCGTTCTGGAAACGGGAGATCGGTTCTGACGGGGCGGGGCGCTGGGTGGAGGCCAAAGGTGAAGACGACGCGCGTGCCGCGCAGTGGCGTCAGGCGGCGACGGCTTCCGCCCCGGCCCCCGACACCGCCACCTCCTGAGCCTTGGCGGCGGCGCGCAATATGCCCGCCATCATGCGGAATTCCTTCTCGCGCGGACTGTTTCGGCGCCAGATCAGCGCGATGTCCCGCTTTGCCTCCGCCGAGCGGATCGGCCGCGCGGCGATGCTCGTGCCGGTGAGGATGCCGCCCCGGATCGCCATTTCCGGCAGGAGGGTGAGGCCGAGCCCGTTATCGACCATCTGGACAAGCGTGTGGAGCGACGTGCCGGTGATCGTCGCCTCGGCACGCAGTTCGGGACGGTTGCAGGCCGCAAGCGCATGATCCTTGAGGCAGTGCCCGTCCTCCAGCAGCAGGATGCGACTCTGGTCGATTGAGTCGGGCGGGATGTCGCTGGGGGGATCGCGTGGATCGTCGGGGGGAAAGGCGACGTGGAGCGGATCGCTGAACAGCAGCTCGCAATCGGTATCGCCGGTCGGAAAGGGCAGGGCGAGGAGGACGCAGTCGACATGGCCGTGGCGCAGCGACTCGATGGCGGCGTGGCTCATTTCTTCGCGCAGGAACAGCTTCAGCTGCGGCCTCTCGGCGCGCAGGCGCGGCAGGAGGCGCGGCAGGAGAAAGGGGGCAATGGTGGGGATGACGCCCATACGCAGATCGCCGCACAACGGCTTGCCCGAGGCCTGGGCGATGGCGGCCAACTCCTCCGCCTCGCGCAGCACCCGATGCGCCTTCTCCACAATCCTGTCACCGAGCGCCGTAAAGCGGACGACCCGGCGGGTCCGCTCGACCAGCATGACGCCAATCAGCGATTCCAGTTCGCGGATACCCGCCGACAGTGTCGACTGGGTGACGAAGCAGGCATCGGCGGCCCGGCCGAAATGCCCCTGCTCCTTCAGTGCCACCAGATACTGCATCTGTTTGAGGGTCGGCATGTAACTCGACATTGATCGCCTCATAAGGGGATAAAGCCGAGCTATAATCGTTTCAGTCGATCAATCCAATGGCTTTGACGACACCGAACAGCGATGTGGCGGTCAGGACGATGCCCACGCCGCCGAGCAGAATGCGTGGACGCACCCGATGCGCCAGCTTGGCGCCCAGCGGCGCCGCCACGACCCCGCCGATGAGCAGCCCCACGGTTGCCGCCGTCAATATCTGCCAGCCGAGATGCAGAAGGAAGGTCAGGCTCACGGTCAGCGTCAGGATGAACTCCACGGCATTGACGGTGCCAATGGTATGGCGCGGGCTCGATCCCTGGATGAGAAGGTTCGACGTGACAACCGGACCCCAGCCGCCCCCGCCGCTGGCATCCAGAAAACCGCCGATCAGGCCCAGCGGGACGATATGGCGCGGGGATTTCGGCTCGTGCGGCTTCGAAAATGCGCGCCAGCAGAGCCAGACGCCCAGCATGGCTAGATAGGCGAGAATGAATGGCTTGATGACCGTGCCGTCAATCTGGGTCAGAAGATAGGCGCCGCTGACCCCGCCGATCACGCCCGGGATGACGAGGCGACCGAACAGTTTCCAGTCGATATTGCGATGGGCGATATGGCTTGCGCCGGAAGCCGCCGTGGTGAACGCCTCGACCGCGTGCACCGCGCCGGATGCTGCTGCCGGTGATACGCCCATGGTCAGCAGGAGCGTGCTGGAGATGACGCCGAAGGCCATGCCCAGCGCCCCGTCGATCAGCTGCGCGCCGAATCCGGCTAGAATGAATGGCCAGACTTCCTGCCAATACGGGACCAATTCCAAACTCATCGGCAAAACCTCTACTGTTTAGATAGAGAAACAATCGCATCTGTAGTCTATTAGTGCAATAGACATTTTGATGCTGCGTGCGATGTTGTCGATGAACGCCCGACGGGATCTCGTGGCCCCGGAGACTGGAAATTTTGGTGCCAGCCGCCTATTTGGCGATAAACGGTCTCAAGGAGCACAAACCGTGGCCGGACTGGCGGACTATCTCGACTCGGTAAAGGCGCGCGATCCGGCGCCCCGATCGCGAGGGGAAATTCTTCTGTATCCGGGGGTATGGGCACTCGGATTTCACAAGGTGGCGCACCGGCTGTTCAGGCTGCGCCTCTTTTTCCTCGCTCGGCTGGTCAATCACCTGTCGCGCCTGCTGACGGCGATAGACATCCATCCGGGTGCGAAGATCGGCCGTAACTTCTTCATCGACCATGGCTTTACAGTGATCGGCGAGACGGCGGAGATCGGCGACGATGTCACGATTTACCAGTGCGTCACTCTGGGGGGCACGGACCCTGCAAACGGCATCGGCGGCAAGCGACATCCGACGATCTGCGACGGCGTGATCATCGGCTCGGGCGCGCAGGTGCTTGGGCCGGTGACGGTGGGTGCCCGCGCGCGCATTGGCGCCAACGCTGTCGTCACGCGCGACGTTGCGGACGGCGCGATCATGGTGGGCATACCGGCCAAGCCGATGCTGGTCGATGCGACGGCTTATCAGAAGGATTTTGTTCCCTATGGCACGCCGTGCGGGGAATGTTTCGATCCCGAGAAGCAGAAGCTCGAATGGCTGCAATGCGAGCTTGAGCGACTGCGCGGTGAGCTTGAGGCCGTGAAGACGCGGGGCATCCGGGATGCGTCGGCCCAGCGGACGACAGCGGGATGAGTCTCTGCATCTGATGGGGAGTGTCGCCCCTTTCCCCGCGCCCTACGGTGCCCCCCGACAGACGGCGTTTGACCGTGCGGAACTTGCCCGCATACTCGATCTATATGGGCGCATGGTCGCGTCAGGCCATTGGCGCGACTATGCGATCGACCTCAGGCCCGACGTGGCGGTCTTTTCGGCATTCCGCCGGGCGGCGGAGCGCCCGGAATATCGCATCGAGAAGCGCCCCGCGCTGCGCAACAGGCAGGGCATCTGGGCGCTGGTGGGCGAGACGGGCGCGGTGCTGAAGCGGGGGCACGAGCTGGGGCCGCTGCTGGCCCCCGTCGAGCGCCGCCTCATGAAAATCGTGAGCGGCTGAGCCCGATCATTCGCCCGGCGCGCGGGTCAGCTTGCGGATGAAGCCGATGAGGCCGGTCTGGCGGCTCCGCTTGAGCCGTTCCGCCGCGAGGATGGTGCGCACCTGCGCGAAGCAGGCGTCGGCATCGTCATTGACCAGCACATAATCATAGCCGTCCCAGTGCGCGACCTCCGCGCTGGCGCGCGACATGCGGGCGGCGATCACCTCCTCGCTGTCGGTTGCCCGTGCGCGCAGGCGCCGTTCCAGTTCCGCCATGGACGGCGGCAGGATGAACACCCGGACGATGTCGCCGCCGTGCACCTGATAAAGCTGCTGCGCCCCTTGCCAGTCGATGTCGAACAGAACGTCCCGCCCGGCGTCGAGCATCGCATAAACGGGCGCCTTGGGCGTGCCGTAGCGATTGCCGAACACATGGGCCCATTCGAGGAAGTCGTTGCTTGCGACCATCTCCTTGAACCGGGGCAAATCCACGAAATGATAGTCTCGCCCGTCGACTTCGCCGGGGCGGATGGGCCGGGTGGTTGCCGAAACCGACATGGAGAGGCTCGGCTCGGCCGCCAGGAGTTTGGCGGCAATGGTGGACTTGCCGGCCCCCGATGGAGAGGAGAGCACGAAGAGAACGCCGCGCCGCCTCAAGCCGTGCGGATCGGAGGAAATTGGGTCTGCCATGGCCTCCACTGGCGCGCGCGGGCGCGTCCGTCAATGGGCGGTTAGGGCCTGGCGGTGGCTTTGGTCGGCTTCGGCTCCGTCTTGGCGGCCTGCTTTCGGGCTTGCCGCTCCGCCTTGCGGTCGCGCGCGGCCTGGCGCTCGACGAGGATGTGCCGGCCCACGATGACAGCGCCGAGCGCGGCCGCTCCCAGCGGCGAGCGACGCAGCAGATAGTTGAACGCGAGGCCGCCGGCCATCCCGGTGAACCCAGTCCGCGCGGCGCTGGCGCGGACCCGTCCAGCGAGCAGTCTGCCTGCCAATCCAAACGGCATCGGCGCCTCCTTGTCTTCGAACCGGCTCTGTGCGGCGATCAACGAGCGCGCCGCCATTTCGATCCCGCCCACACCGCGCGGCGCCCCGTCAGCGTTTTTTGCCGAAGTCGACCGTGACGACATTGGTGCCTTCCTCGGTCCCGAAGCTCGCGTCCGAGGGCGCGTCGTTTTCCGCATTGTCGTGCGGTTCCGGGTCGTCACCGCCCGAGACCTGAAACTGGAGCGCGAAATTGACCGCAGGATCCACAAAGGCGCTGATCGCCGCATAGGGAATGACGAGATGGGCGGGCACCTGGCTGAAGGTCAGGCTCACCTCGAAGCCGTCATCCTCCACCTTCAGGTCCCAGAACTTGTGCTGAAGGACGATGGTCATCTCATCGGGAAAACGCTCGATCAGGTTGCGCGGAATCGCAACGCCGGGTGCCTGTGTCTTGAAGGTGATATAGAAATGGTGGCTGCCCGGCAGCGTGCCACCCGACGACGCCACCTCCCGCAGCACACGGCCCACCACCGCGCGTAGCGCCTCCTGCACGATCTCGTCGTACGGAATCAGGCTGTCCGGTGTCTGGTCGTTCATGATTCCAGTCTGTGATCCATGCCCCGTTTCGGGTCAAGTCGCAGATGGTTGCGCGTTCCATCGCGCACGCTTAAGGCGCGTCCATGCGTATCGGTGAAATTGAGCGATCGACCAAGGAAACCGCGATCCGGGTCAGGGTCGATCTGGACGGAACCGGCGTCTATGCGGTTTCGACCGGCATCGGCTTTCTTGACCATATGATCGAGCAGATTGCGCGCCATTCGCTTATAGACATTGATCTGGCCTGCACCGGTGACCTGCACGTCGACCAGCACCACACCACCGAGGACTGCGGCATCGCGCTTGGCGAGGCCGTCGCGAAGGCGCTGGGCGAGAAGCGTGGCATCGCCCGCTATGGCGAGGCGCACAGCCCGATGGACGAGACGCTGACCCGTGTCGCGCTCGACATTTCGGGACGGCCTTTCCTCGTCTGGAAAGTGCCGATCAGCGTTCAGCGGCTGGGCGAATGGGACACCGAGCTGATCGAGCACTGGTTCCACAGCTTTGCGCAGAGCGCCGGTCTGACGCTCCATGTCGAGCTGCTCCATGGTTCGAACAACCACCATATCGTCGAAAGCTGCTTCAAGGCGCTGGCGCGGGCGCTCAGGCAGGCGGTCGAACGCGATCCGCGCAAGGGGGACATGATCCCCTCGACCAAGGGAACGCTCTAGCGCCATGGCAGGGACTATCGCGCTGATCGACTATGGCGCGGGCAATCTTCATTCCGTTCACAATGCGCTGAAGGCGGCGGGTGCCACCGACATCGCGGTGACGGCCGACCCCGAAGTCGTGGCGAGGGCCGGGCGGATCGTGCTGCCCGGCGTCGGCGCCTTTGCGCATTGCCGCGACGCGCTGTTCGGCATCCCCGGCATGGTGGAGGCGATGGCGGATGCGGTCGAGCGGCAGGCCGTGCCGTTCCTCGGCATCTGCGTCGGCATGCAGCTGCTCGCCACAACGGGCGAGGAGCACGGGCGCTATGCCGGGCTTGGCTGGGTGCCCGGCACGGTGCGGCTGATGACCCCCATCGACCCGGCGGCCAAGGTGCCGCACATGGGCTGGAACGACGTCGATGTGGCAGCGCCGCACCCGCTGATGGCGGCGGGCGAGGCCTATTTTCTCCACAGCTATCATTTCTTCTGCGACGATCCGGCGCATGTGCTCGCCGCCACCGATCATGGCGGACCCGTCATCGCCGCTGTCGGTCGTGGCACGATTGTGGGGGTTCAGTTCCACCCGGAAAAGAGCCAAGCCTATGGCCTTGCCTTTCTGCGCCGCTTCCTCGACTGGCGGCCGTGATGACTGGCACCACACCCAATTTCATCGTCTTCCCGGCGATCGACCTCAAGGGCGGGCAAGTGGTCCGGCTCGCTGAGGGAGATATGGACCGCGCGACCGTTTACGGCGATGACCCCGCCGCAAAGGCCGTGCAGTTTGCCGAGGCGGGCGCGGGGTTTCTCCACGTTGTCGATCTCGACGGCAGCTTCGCGGGCCATGCCGTCAATGCCGAGGCGGTCGAGGCCATCGTCGCGGCGTTTCCCGGCCATGTCCAGCTTGGCGGCGGCATCCGTAACCGGGAGTCGGTCGAACGCTGGTTCGGCCTCGGCGTCTCGCGGCTGGTCATCGGGACGGCGGCGCTCAAGGACCCGCAGTTCGTCAAGGACATGGCGCGCGATTTTCCCGGCGGCATCGTGGTGGCGGTCGATGCGCGGGACGGTTTCGTCGCGACCGACGGCTGGGCGGAAAAGTCCGACATGGCCGTGATCGACCTCGCCCGCCGGTTCGAGGATGCGGGGGTCGCGAGCCTTCTGTTCACCGATGTCGGGCGCGACGGACTGCTGAAGGGCTGTAACATCGACGCGACCGTCGACCTCGCCCGCGCCGTCGACATTCCCGTTATCGCGAGCGGCGGCGTTGCCGGGATTGCCGACATCCGCGTTCTCAGCCTTCATGCAGGCGATGGGATCGAGGGCGTCATCACCGGCCGCGCGCTTTATGATGGGCGGCTTGACCTCAAAGCGGCCCTTGCCGTTGCGGCGGCGGTCTGATGACTGTCCGCACCCGCGTCATTCCCTGCCTCGACGTTGCCAATGGCCGGGTGGTCAAGGGCGTCAACTTCGTCGATCTGAAGGACGCGGGCGACCCGGTCGAGCAGGCGCAGGCTTATGATGCGGCGGGGGCCGACGAGCTGTGCTTCCTCGACATCACCGCATCCCACGAGGAACGCGGCACGCTGCTCGACATCGTTCGCCGCACGGCGGAGGTCTGCTTCATGCCGCTGACGGTGGGCGGCGGGGTGCGCTCGGCCGAGGATGCGCGCGCGCTGCTGCTCGCGGGCGCTGACAAGGTGGCGGTCAATTCCGCTGCTGTCGCCCGGCCCGAACTGGTGGGCGAGATGGCGGCACGCTTCGGCAGCCAGTGCATCGTCGCGTCGGTCGATGCCCGCAAAGTGGGCGAGGGCCGCTGGGAAATCTTCACCCATGGCGGTCGGCGCGGTACCGGCATCGACGCGGTCGCGCATGCCCTCAGACTGGCGGAGCTGGGCGCGGGCGAACTGCTTGTCACCTCCATGGACGGCGACGGCACGAAGGCGGGCTACGATCTCGCCCTGACCCGCGCCATCGCCGACCGGGTGCAGGTGCCGGTGATTGCGAGCGGCGGTGTCGGCACGCTCGCGCACCTCGTCGAGGGCGTGCGCGAGGGCCACGCCAGCGCGGTGCTCGCCGCCTCCATCTTCCATTTCGGCGATCATAGTATCGCGGATGCGCATCAAGCACTGGCCGAAGCGGGCATCGCCGTCAGGCGACATAGCATCTGACCGCCGCCTGTCCTGTTTCAGACCTGAACGGAATCAGCGCCGCCTTGCTCCCGTAACCCGAAATCCTTATGGCTCGGTCGGGCGTCAGCCGCCTGGGGAGCCAATGACGTGACAGCCAGCCTAGCGATCTCCCACGAGGATCTGCGTGCCGAGCACTTCTGGCGCGAGCGGTTTCCAGCACTTTCGATCAGTGCGCCATTGGCGTTCGATCGTTACGCCCCGGCCATGTCGCTCTCGGACCAGGATCGCGTTTTGCACCTCGCGCGCATGGCGCAGGAAGGCTACTTTCAGCACCAGCAGCCTGCGCTGGCCGAGGTGGCGCCGCGCCTTGCTGCGGCTGCCCAGACATGTGTCGACATGGGCCTCCCGCCCGTTTTCCTGTTCGTGTTCGACGAGGTGTGGCAGTGCTTCTACGGCCTCAATCCCGCGCTCACCCAGTTCCTTGGGCCGCAGCTTTGCGCACTGCCCGATTTCTGGTTCTGGCACGTCGATCCAGGTCGCGACGAATCGGGCTGGTCGCCCCATGTTGACAAGGGTGCCCATGCGCTCGACCCGCAAGGCAGGCCGCTGTCGCTGACGGCTTGGATCCCGCTCAATGAAGTGACGCCACTGAAAAGCTGCATGTATGTTCTGCCAGCCCGGCATGACCCGGAATATGGCGTGCCGACCGCGGACCGGCGCGTGGGTTTTGACGTGACGAAGGCGCGCGCCCTGCCGGGCGGGCCGGGCGACTGGTTCTGCTGGAACCAGAGTGTGTTGCACTGGGGCAGCGCCAGCAGCCCCTTCGTCAAGGAGCCACGCATCAGCATGGCGCTGGAGTTTCAGCGCGGCGACATTGCGCCGTTCAACGAGCCGCTCATCCGCGCGCCCGAGAAGCTCGATTTCAACGCACGCCTTTGGCTCGTCGCCAAGCAGGTCCTGCAATATCGCCACATGTATGCCCTGTCGCCCGCTGTAGAGGCCTTCGCGACGGGTCTGCTGTCGCCCCAGCCTGCTTGACGATCGGGCACGATCCGGCGCAAGCGGAGCAATGATGACCGACGCTGCCAGCCTCGCCTTTCTCGTCCGGCTCGAGGCCGTGATCGCCGACCGGCGCACCGCCAACCCTGAGGATTCCTATGTTGCGCGGCTGACCGGCAAGGGACGGGCGAAGATCGCGCAGAAGGTCGGCGAGGAAGCGGTGGAAACGGTCATCGCCGCCCTGTCAAATGATCGTCCGGGAATGACGGGCGAAGCGGCCGACCTCCTGTTCCATCTTCTCATGCTGTTGGGCGATATGGACATCACCCTTGGCGACGTGGTTGCCGAACTGGCGCGGCGAGAAGGGGTTTCGGGCCTTGCGGAGAAGGCATCCAGAGCGAGTCACTGAAAGGACCGACATGGCCGTCGACATCACCCTGCCTTATGACGAGAGCAACATCTTCGCCCGCATCCTGCGCGGCGAGATTCCGGCAAAGACCGTGCACGAGGACGAATGGTCGCTCGCGTTTCACGACATCAATCCGCAAGCCCCGACGCATGTGCTGGTGATCCCCAAGGGTGGCTATGTGAGCTGGGACGACTTTTCCGCGCGCGCGCACGATGCGGAGATCGCGGGCTTCGTTCGCGCCGTGGGCACAGTGGCGCGGCTGGTCGGCGCACAGGTCGAGGGCTATCGTCTCCTCGCCAATGCCGGGCCGCATTCGCATCAGGAGGTGCCCCATCTCCATGTGCACATTCTGGCCGGTCGTCCGCTCGGCCCGATGCTCGTCAACGGCTGAGCGGCCGCCGCTCTTGCGCGGCCGGAATTTAAAGCTACTCTCGACCGCTTGGTTTCCCCAGCGCCCGGACCCCTGCATGCTATTTGATCGTGTCAAGCCGCTCGATGCCATTATCTCCACAGCGGAGAAGAAGTCCCTTCATCGATCGCTCGGCGCATTTCAGCTGACCATGCTCGGGATTGGCGCGGTCATCGGCACCGGCATCTTCGTGCTGACGGCCGAGGCGGCGCAGAAGGCGGGTCCGGGAATGATGCTCGCCTTCATCATTGCGGGCGCGGTCTGCGCGGTGGCTGCGCTCTGCTACGCGGAAATGTCGGCGATGGTTCCGGTTTCGGGCTCCGCCTATACATACAGCTATGCGGTGATGGGCGAGCTGATCGCCTGGATGGTCGGCTGGGCGCTGATCCTGGAATATGCCGTAGCGGCCGGGGCGGTGTCCGTCGGCTGGTCCGGCTATGTGGTCGGACTGATCGAGCATGTGCTTGCGATGGACATCCCCGATCAGCTGGTACGCGGCCCCTATGACGGGGGCATCGTCAACCTGCCAGCCATGGGCATAGCCGGACTTGTCACCTGGTTGCTTGTGATCGGCACCAAGGAGAGCGCCACCGTCAACGCCGTGCTCGTCGCGATCAAGGTCGCCGCGCTCTCGCTGTTCATCGTGCTCGCGCTGCCGGTTATAAACATGGAGCAGTTCACGCCGTTCGCGCCGCTTGGCTTCGCCGGCATCTCGGCGGCGGCGGGGTCGATCTTTTTCGCCTATGTCGGCTTCGACGCGGTGTCGACCGCCGCCGAGGAGACGCGCAACCCGCAGCGCAACATGCCGATCGGCCTTATCGGATCGCTTGCCGTCTGCACCTTGTTCTATCTGCTGGTCGCAGCAGGCGTCATCGGGACGGTCGGCGCTCAGCCCGTCTTCGGGGCGGGCGGGGAGGCGCTGGCGCCGGGAACCAAGGCGCTTTCCGACCAGTGCGAAGCCATCGGTCAAGGCGCCGTGGTCTGCTCGAAGGAGGCGCTCGCCTGGACCCTGCGCGAGATCGGCTGGCCGCAGATCGGCAATCTCGTCGGTCTGGCGGCAGGCCTTGCGCTGCCGTCGGTGATTTTGATGATGATGTATGGCCAGACGCGGATATTCTTCGTGATGAGCCGCGACGGCCTGCTGCCCGACGTGCTGTCGTCGATCCACCCGCGCTATCATACCCCGCATGTCATCACGATCCTGACCGGCATCTTTGTTGCGGTGTTCGCCGCCTTCTTTCCTGTGGGAGCCCTTGCGGACATCTCCAACTCGGGCACGCTGTTCGCCTTTGCCCTCGTGGCGATCGCCGTGCTCGTCCTGCGCCGTACGGACCCGGCTCGACGCCGTCCGTTCCGAACGCCAGCGGTCGGCGTCGTGGCGCCTGTCGCGGTCCTCGGCTGCGTCTATCTGTTCTTCAGCCTGTCCACCTATACGATCAGCCTGTTCGTCGGCTGGGCCGTCATCGGCCTGATTGTCTATTTCGCCTACAGCCGCCAGCGCAGCCATGTCGGTCTCGGCAGGGTCGAAGTGCATGAGGTGGACAAGGACGCGCCAAGCCAGCCGGTGCCGCCGGTTCCGCAACTGTAAGCGCCGCTTGTCCGGTCAGATGTGCGACTCGAATGGCGGGCGGAGCGCGCTGTGCCGGGGGCGCGTGAACAGGCGCCCCTTCTCCGCCCAGAGCACCATCGCCATCGCGGCGAGCGCGCAGCCCAGAAACCCATAGCCCAACGGGGCCGAGGTGCCGTCGAACATCTGGCCGATCAGAATCCCCGTGCTGCCGCCGACACCCATACGGATGAACGAGCCGACGCTGGACGCCGAGCCAGCCAGATGGCCGAACGGCTCCATGGCGATGGACCCGAAATTGACCGAACAGAAGCTGGTCGTGGCCATCGAAAACGCGACGAGTGTCACAAACAGCGGCAGGCTGTCGGGCGCCAGCCGGTGGGCGACCACCTGGGCGACACCCAGCAAGACGAGCGCGCACAGGGCGCTGTGCGACACACGACGCGCGCCGAAGGCCTCCACGATGCGTGCATTGACGAAATTGGCCACCCCCATGCCGCCCGCCGAGAGCGCGAAACCGAGTGGAAACCACTCCATCGCGGAGAATGTGACGGCAAAGATCTGTGCGGCGCTGTTGATAAAGCCGAACATCGGGCCGATCGTCACCGCCGCGCCCAGCATATAGCCCAGACCCAGCCGGCTCGTGACGATCGACATCCAGCTCCTGAGGAGCGGCCGGAGCGAGAGCGAGGCGCGTCGGTCCGCGTCGAGCGTCTCGGGGAGCCGGCGTGCAACCCACAGGAAGTTGAACAGCGCAACAGCGGCAAGCGCCGCGAAGATCGGGCGCCAGCCGGCCAGCGCGAACACCAGCTGCCCCAGGCTCGGCGCGAGGATCGGGATCAGCATGAACGTCATGAGGACGCTGCTCATCACGCGCGCCATGCGGTCGCCACTGAAGCGGTCGCGCACGATGGCGCTTGCAACGACAATCAGCGGCCCGGCGGCGAATCCGTGCAATATGCGAAACGCAAGCAGCCCTTCGAGGCTCGTCACGACCATGCAGAGCAGTCCGAAGAGGGCGGAGGCAGGCAGAGCCGCGAGGAGGACGGCGCGCCGCCCGAAACGATCGGAGAATGCGCCCGCCACCAATCCCCCGATGGCGCTCGACAGCACGAACAGACCCACCATGAGTTGCAGATGATTGGCGTCGGCCACCTGCAGCGCCTGACCCATGGCGGGCATGGCGGGCAGCATCATGTCGATCGCCAGCGCATTGGACGCCATGAGAGCGGCCATCATTGCGACGAACTCGCGCTCGCCAAGGCCGAATGCGCGTGAATCCGGCCTGTGATCTCCATTCCCGACGGAGGGTGACGGAACGTTGCGCATGGCCGTGGCTGCTAGCATCCCGTCACCGGAAAACGGAGAAAAATCGTTGTGCGTCAGCCTATGGCGTGACGACGGCGTGCGCGCCTGCCTCGCCCGGTGCGATCGTCATGCCCGTCATCAGCTTGAAAGTGCCGATGATCCCAAGATCCGGCGTCCATATCTCCGCATCCGCAAGGTCGAAGCGGAGCATCATCATGTCGGGATCGTTACGGCCGCCCTTGAACCAAGCGGCAACCTGGTTCGACCAGTGCCTGTCTATGACGGCGGCGTCGCGCTCCTCGGTCAGCGTGCCCGCGAGGCAGGCGAACAGATCGTGTCCCTTGGACACGAACTGCGCCATCGCCGAGCCACCCATGGCCAGCCGGTTCTCGCGGCTGGCGTAGAACCAGATGGCGTGGTGCGCATCCTTGTCGAGTTGCGCCGTCATCGGCAGGGCGTGATCGCGGCCACCCTCCAGCCTCACCATCAGGAATGGACTGTGATCGAGCGCCTTCCAGAACTGCTGGCGGATATCGGTGCTGTCGGACGTGAACATGAAATGTCTCCTTTCCCGCCGTCAACGAGCCGCGGGGCCCATGGTTGCGGATGAAATCGGGGGGGCAGGGCGATCAGCCGCCGTTCAACTGTCCACGAACGGCGCCCGCCGGGTGGGGCTTGTCATGGACATTGACATAATAGCCGGCAGGGTTGGCGAGCAGGTCAGCGGCCAGCGCATGATCGACCGGCACGCAGCCTTGCGCAAGGCCGTCCGCGCCGGGTGCCGACAACGGCACGACGACATTGCCGGCTACACCCGCCGCGCCCTTGTGGATGTGGGCGGCGGTCGGCGTTTCAAGACGAACGACCGTGTAGGACCAGCAGACGGTGTTGCTGGCATCGTCGACGGTGACGAGCGCGATGCCGCCGCCGTCCGGGCTGCCGGGGCCGGGCACCTCCGCCTTGCCGCCCAGCGTCACGGTGTAGCTCATCGAGGTGGCGGAGGCGGGCGCGGCAGCACCCAGCAGGGCGGTGAGCGCCGCGGCGGCGGCGGACAAGGCGAGTCGGTCGCGGGCGCGTTGGTGGCGGGCGAGTTGGTGGCGGCGGATCATGGCGGGGCTCCCGTTTCGCATGGCTGATCGCGTAACGAGCGGGGCGCGGCAGGGTTCCGGTCGACCAAAGGTTACAAAGGTTACAGGGTCAGGCGAATTCCTAACCCCGCCGGGCGTTGCCGCGACGGCGGCTGCCCCGACCGCGCCGCCCGAGCAGGGGCAGCGTCAGGCCAAAGAGGCGGCGGCGCGATTCCTCCACCGCCTCCGCCTCCGCCTCGTGCCGTTCGATAAGGCCCAGTTCCTCGTCGTCGGCCAGCGTGCGGCGGTAGAAGGGACTGCCGGGGACGCCCCATGCCTCTCCCTCGAAGCCCGGTGGCGGTGGGCAGTTGGTGAGCCAGATGTTGCGGACCGGATGCTGCTCGAGCGCGAAGGCGGGGAGCGCCGCGCGCCCTTCGCCAAGCCGCGCCAATGCATCGTCCCAGTCCGCCGTGAAGCTGAGCCGCTCGCGCCCGTGTGCCAGCATGTCGCGTCCGCGCGCGATGAGGTGGAGAAGGAGCCCGTCATGGTGAACCCGTTCCTCCGCGATCATCTCGCCATGATACCACCGCTGGCGCAGGCTGCCATTGAGCGCCCGATCCAGCGCGATCGGCAGCAACTGTTCCAGCGCGCGCTCGAGCGCGGCCGACCAGGCGGCGGCGAAGGCGCGGGCATCCGACCGGCGGCGCAGGCGATAGGCGGAAACGGGCGTCATGCCGACCGATGCCGCGGCGCTGCGCACACAGCCGGTGTCGGCGAGGTTTTCGATAAAGGTGCGCTGCTTTTCCGGGGTCCAGCCATCATGGCGGGCGACGACCGGGACAAGAGCGTTGTCGGCCAGGGTGGACGCGGTGGGCGGCGTCGAGCCGGCGGCGTCATGGGGGTCGGGTGCGTCCGCCATCAGCGAAAGCCCGCCCAATATTTGCGCGTAGTGCGTCCGATGGCGCGGAACAGCGCATCATTGTGCGCGCGGATCGCGACGACGTCGGCGGGCGCGGGCGGGTTGCGATTGGCGATCAGGCCGGTGTCGAGCGCCAGCGCCCAGTGCAGGCGATGCTCGATCTCGTCAGTGGTGAAGGCGGTGGCGATGTCGCTGCGGTGGGACTGGCGCGGCCGGCGGGCATGGTCCGGTGCGGCCGCCGGTGCAAGGCGCGGTGAGGACGGGGGCGCGGGGGGCTGTGA
>CAZGVX010000045.1:0-19716 GCA_964529225.1 uncultured Sphingobium sp. | reverse complement strand
TAAAGCCGTTCCAACCGCTCTCCGTACAGCTTGACATCCGGCAGGCTTATCCGTGGCTGGCGATCGAGATGCGATATATAGTTCTGCAGACGGTCGAGTGCGTCGACGCGGTCAGCATCGGGGATGTAGGGTGTGTGATACGCCACAAATGGTTCGATGACTTCGAACCCTACATAACCCAGGCTACCCTGGAAGAATGCGCGCAGGAATCCGTCCACCAACGGACCGTGGATCCCTTCCGGGCCGAACATGTCCTCGCGTCCCCCCAGGCTGAACGCCGCCGTCGCGGTCTTTCCGTTCATTCCCCCACGCTGATAGATCGCCTTGCCTCCGTAGAAGAGGCCCGAGACGAAAACACGGTCGATCCACCCTTTCATGATCGCCGGAACGCTGAACCAGAAGAGGGGAAAGGTGAAAATGATCAGGTCCGCCTTCACGACCTTGTCGATCTCTGCCCGAATATCGGCACTAAGCGTCCCTTGTTGCAGGTTGAACCGTTGCTCGAGGGCATAGGTCAGGTGGTCCGCATCTTTGCGAGAGCCGAAATCCAACGGCGATAGAACCGGATTCCAGTTCATCGCGTAGAGATCCGAATGCTGCACCTCAATATCAAGCTCGCCAAGCGAGCGGGCTATTCTGTCCCGCATCGCGGTGACGAACGAATCCGCCTCGGAATGGGCGTGAACGAGTAGTGCAGATCTGTACGACATGATGCTGTGTTTCCTCTTCCTCCCTGTCGCTCGTCGAGCTGTCTGCCATATGACAGCCATTGCGGCACCCAAGCTACGGCGATGGCAAAGGGCCACGCCCCGAATAGGCGGCTGGATAGCGCGAAATGCTTACCTCAGGCGGATTTCGGGTTGGACAGGCCGTCGATCAGCAGCGTTACGATACGTTCGATGCAATGTTTGCCGATCGTGGTAGTGGCCCCATCAGGATCGCCGAGAATTCCGTTGGGACTCACGGCGCGCAAGCCATCCCGCCACATAAGTTCAAGATCCGACTGGGATAGCAGGCCCAGCTTGCCCGCCTGATAGGCATGCGGGCGCACCCGATCGGGGTGAATGTCGAGCATCACCGACGTCTCGGCGAGGTCCGCATGTCCGCCGACCTTCACCGGATCGCCGCCCGCTTCAGCCACCGCGTCGCGCCAGGTTTCAAGCCAGGCGCGGGAGTCGGTAAAGGCTGAAATCTCGCATGAGGACGGCACGGACGATCGCAACCTGGGAAGCATCGCGGCCAGAGGCGGGCAGTTGCCGACATGAGCGGTGAAGATCAGGATGCGATCGAACCCGTGCCGGACAAGGCTTGTGCAATAGTCGCGCACGATATTCTCGAACGTTTCTTCCTGCAAAGAAATCGTTCCTGAAAATTCGAGGTGATGCGATGAGCAGCCGACCCTGATAGTGGGAGCCACCACGGCTTTTCCGATGCGCGTTGCGAGCAAGACTCCAAGGTGATCCGCATGATCCGCATCGACGCTCAAAGGCAGGTGCGCGCCATGCTGCTCCACGGCGCCACAGGGAATGATGACGGTCCGGACTCCGTTCCGGATTGTATCCGCGATTTCCGCGGATGTCATGAACTCAAGGCGCAGCGCCTCATCCTTCGTCGTCACGTTACTTCCCCTTCCTTTGGAGAAAGCGTTCCCGCGCGAGTGCGGTTTCACCGCGGTTCATATAGTCGGCCATGTCACTGACCGTCCGCCCCTCAAGTTGATGATCGGTCATCGCGAACGCATCGACGAACGTCCTTTTGATCGCCGAGAAAAGATGGACGTCCTTGTCGCGAAGTTTTTCCGCCTGCGCCTGCGCGCGATCCCGAAGCTCACCCAGGCTAACAACTTCATTGACCAGACCGATCTCCAGCGCGCGTTTCGCGCAGACGAGTTCGCCTGTGTAGAGCATCTGTTCTGCGGCTCGGCGTCCGATGCGGTTCACTGCCTGGCGGATGCCCTTGGCGGCCGGAAGCAGGCCGTTGTTGATTTCGGGGAAGCCGAACTGGGCATTCTCGCTGGCGAGGACATGATCGGAATAAAGCACAAGCTCCATGCCCGCGCCTACCGCATAACCATTGACTGCGCTGACGACCGGCGCGCCATAGAGCTCCAGCTCCACGAGCAGGCGATGGAATGCCTTCATGCGCGGCACCGCGACGTCCGGCCTAGCGGAGACCTCGCCAATGTCTCCACCGGCGCAGAAGAATCGCTCACCCGCGCCGGTCAGAACGATGGCGGGGACGTCGACGTCGCTCCTCAGTCCGGCAAACCGCCCCGACAGTATCTCGATCAGTTCCTGCGTTAGCGCGTTCGCCGGCGGCCGATCGATCGTCAGCCATTCCAGCGTGGGGGAGACGCGGTCAATCTTCAGCATGTCATGTTCCTTCTGATACTCCCCCAGTCGTTACCTCTCGACGTCCTCGTGACAGGCAGCTGCCGGCCCCAAAGATGGCAAGCGGACAGGGGCAGATCTCGGCTTCGCCCGAGAAATCCGATAGGCCATCCGGAGGGCGGCTGAGCGTCTTCATCCTATGGCGTGGACAGGGATCGGGGATCGCCCGGCAGAATTGCTCCGTACTGGGCACGCAGCTTCTTCTTGTCGATCTTTCCGACACTGGTCTTTGGCAGTTCGGAGACCGTCACGAAGCGATCGAGCTTGGCATAGCGCGTAATCCCGCCTTTGGCGATCACACGCTCAACCGGCGCGTTGATCGCTTCCAGCGTAACCTCCTGCTGTACGGCAGGAACGATGACTGCAAGCGGCCGCTCGCCCCAGTGATCGTCCGGCACGGCGATCACCGCCACCTCGGCAACCCCGGCGGCACCGGCGATGATCCCTTCCAGCAGGATGGAATCGATCCATTCGCCACCGCTCTTGATAATGTCCTTCAGGCGATCGCAAATCGTGATGTTGCCGTGAGGATCAATTGTGGCGACATCCTGCGTATGAAGCCAGCCACCCCGCCAGAGCGCCCTGGATCCAGGCCCGTCACCGACATAGCACGGCGTCAGCCATGGCGCGCGGACCACCAGTTCTCCGCGCGCGGACCCGTCATTGGGAAGCGTGTTCATATTTTCATCGACGATCCGCACCGACACGAGCGGAATCGGAACGCCCGCACGCGTCATCAGATAGCCTTCGTCCGGAGCGCCGGATTCCGATCCCGGCGCGCGCCGTGTCACCGTTAGAATGGGGCCGCTTTCCGACATTCCGTAGGCGCAGACCAACTCCATGCCCCGTCGCCGCCCTTCCTCGAACAGCGTCGGCGTCAGCGCCGATCCCCCGATCACCATCATCCAGCCCGAGAGGTCCGTTCCCGTTTCCTCGGCGGCGGCAAGGACCATCTGCAACACCGTGGGCACGCCATGGGAATAGGTGACACCATGCTCCCTGCGCAGCGCACAGATCATTCCGGCGTCATAGCGGCCGGGATAGACCTGCTTCAGGCCAAGCATCACCGCAATATAGGGCATGCCCCAGGCATGGACGTGGAACATCGGCGTAAGCGGCATGTAGACATCGTCGACACCGAACCCCCGGTGGCGCGTATCGCCGGAGTGCCCGCACAGGGCCAGAGCATGCAAAACCAGTTGCCGGTGACTGAAGCAAACGCCCTTGGGATTGCCGGTCGTGCCGCTGGTAAAGAAAGTTGTCGCAATCGCATTCTCGTCAAAATCCCTGAACGGGAAGTTGGGATCGGCGGCGTCGCTCAACTGCTCATATTCGCCCGCTGCCCAAGCAGGCAGAGGTTCGTCGCTCCCGTCCATGATGGCGATGACGGCCTTCAAGTCCGGCACCGCGCGCCGGATGTCGTCGACCAGCGGAAAGAAGTCGCGGTGGACGAGGATGACCCTCGGCCTGGTCTGGACGAGCGTGTAAAGAATCTGCTCGAGCGGCAGCCGAACATTCACCGACTGCAGCACGGCGCCCATCATCGGGACGGCGAAATAGGCTTCCAGATAGCGATGGCTGTCCCAGTCAAGAACCGAGATGGTTTCCCCCTCCCCGCCCCCGAACCGGGAGAGAACCGATGCCAGCCGCCCTACACGCTGCGCAAACTCGCGATAGGTGTAGCAACATTGATCGCGATAGATGATCTCCTGCTCCGGGGACGTGACCAGTGCCCGGTCGAGAAGGTGCCCGATCGTCAAAGGATAATGATAAGTTTCTTCAGATGCTTCGGCATATCGCAACGCCACGCTCGCTCTCCATTGTTGTCGTGCCCAGGGCCTCTCGAAAATTCCGGACAGGGATGCCTAACCCGAGACCCAGCACTCGCTAGCACAAATCTAGCGCGTCTGCAGCGACGCTTCGTTGCGAACGTGGCAGGCATGACAAGCGATTGAAGCAGGATGAGCCGTGACAGATGGGTTTGCCGGAACGCGATGCTGAACCTGTGCCGGGTTCAGCGGTCTGAGCGCGGTCAATTCACCGCAGATACGGGTATTTGAGGGCCTGGATGGGACGGCTCCCCCCTTACTGACAGACTGCGCCACAAGGCGCGATGCACGGCACAGATGGCTTCAATCAGGCGAACAACTGGTCCATGAACCGCACGGCCTCATGGCATTTGCGCCACCGGCGCGCTTGCATCGCCTTCCCATATTGTGCAACGAGCCGGGGCGAGCGCCCGCCTCAGGCGGGCCGCGCCACGACATTTTAGGACAGGGAATGAGCAAGAATGGCCAAGCTGACAATCGTTAACCGGTCGGGTGAAGAAAGCACCATTGAGGGCCAGAGCGGCCATAGCGTGATGGAAATCATTCGCGACAACGGCTTTGACGAACTGCTGGCGCTGTGCGGCGGCTGCTGCTCGTGCGCCACCTGCCATGTCTATGTCGACGAGAGCTTTGCCGATCAGCTGCCCGCGATGAGCGAGGACGAAAATGATCTTCTCGACAGCTCAGATCATCGTGATGCGCGCTCGCGACTGTCCTGTCAGATCGCCTTTTCCGATGCGCTCGACGGACTGAAGGTCACGATCGCGCCTGAGGACTGAGCCGCTGGTCGCTCGCGCTAAGCGGCGCGGGCGACTCCCTTTTCGGCCATGACCTGCTGAAGCTCGCCAGCCTCGAACATTTCCATCATGATGTCGCTGCCGCCCAGAAACTCGCCCTTGACGTAGAGTTGGGGAATGGTTGGCCAGTCGGAATAGCCCTTGATCCCCTGGCGGACTTCCTGATCCTGCAGCACATCGACGCTCTCATAGTCGACGCCGAGATGATCGAGGATCGCGACGGCGCGGCTCGAAAACCCGCACTGCGGGAATAGCGGTGTGCCCTTCATGAACAGCACGACGTCGGCGGACCGGACGAGGGCATCAATTCGGGATGTAACAGGATCGGTCATGGCGCCACCTTGCACGGGATAGGGTCTGCTTTTTAGTTGGGAATGGCCGTGGTCAGTTGCAAGGCGTGGAGGACCCCGCCCATGTTGCCACCGAGCGCGGCATAAACGGCGCGCTGCTGGGCAATGCGGGTCATACCCCTGAAGCTCTCCGACACCACCCGGGCAGCATAGTGATCCCCATCACCGGCAAGGTCGGTGATCTCCACCTGTGCATCGGGAATGGCCGCCCGAATCATCGCGGCGATGTCGTCGGCAGCCATCGGCATCGGGCCGTCCTTCTCAGCCTTCGGTCATGATCTGGCGACGGGCCTCTACCGCCTTCTCGGCGAGTGCCGCGCGCACGGCCGCCTCGTCCGCATCCGCCCCGGCGGCAATGAGGTCGCCGAGCACCTTGCGGATGACATCCTCGTCGCCCACCTCCTCGAAATCCGCCTGAACGACCGCCTTGCGGTAGGCGTCCGTCTCTTCCGGCGTCAGCTTCATGAGGCCAGCCGCCCACTCGCCCAGCAGGCGATTGCGACGCGCCGTGACGCGGAACTGGGTCTCATTGTTGTGAACGAATTCGGCTTCGAACGCCTTCTCGCGATCATCGAAGCTGGTCATGGCACCGTATCTCCCGCTAGTCTTCCCTCCCGTTAGGCGAGCGCCATGCGCGCGGCAAGGGGGCGGCGACCGGAATCAGGCGGAGGACGGGACCAGCCAGGGCCGCGCGGCGGCATCGCGCGCCTCGAAGGCCGCAATTCCATCCGACAGGCCCATAGTCAGGCCAATTTCGTCGAGGCCATTGAGCAGGCAGTGCTTGCGGAACGGGTCCATTTCGAAATGAAAGCGATCCTGGAACGGCGTGGTGACGCACTGGCTTTCCAGGTCGATGTGAATGGTGTCGGTCCTCGCCACATCGAGCAGCCGGTCAACCGCCTCCTGCGGCAACACCACCGCGACGATGCCGTTCTTGAAGACGTTGCTCGAGAAAATGTCAGAAAAGCTCGGCGCAATGACGGCCTTGACGCCCATGTCGGTCAGCGCCCACGCGGCGTGTTCGCGGCTCGACCCGCAACCGAAATTATCGCCGGCGATCAGAATGGCCGCGCCCGCATAAGCGGGGTCGTCGAAGACATTGCCCGGCTCTGCCCGCACGACAGCGAAGGCATGCGCGCCCAACCCGGAACGACTGACCGTCTTCAGCCACTCTGCCGAGATGATGACATCCGTATCGACATTCTTCGCGCCAAAGGGGTATGCGCGCCCGTCGATCGCGCCAACGGGTTCCATCAGCGCCGCTCAACCTGCGCCGTCGGCGCCGCATCCGCCGCCCGGCCGAGTCCGACCGCCATCGCGGCGCTCGCGACGGCACCCAGCACCAGCACCCAGAAAATCTTCTTCATATTGCCCCTGCCCCCAGTTCATCCCGCACCACCAGATCGCGCACGTCGGTCAGTCGTCCGGTGACCGCCGCCGCCGCCGCCATTTGCGGGGAGACGAGATGCGTGCGTGCGCCCGGTCCCTGCCGGCCGACGAAATTCCGGTTGCTGGTGGACGCGCAATGCTCACCCGCCGGCACCTTGTCCGGGTTCATGCCGAGGCAGGCCGAGCATCCCGGCTCGCGCCACTCGAACCCGGCGGCCGTGAAGATGCGGTCGAGACCCTCCGCCTCCGCCTGCCGCTTGACGAGGCCGCTGCCCGGCACGACGAGCGCCTGCCTGATGCCGTCGGCAATTCGCCGTCCCTTCAGGACGGCAGCGGCGGCGCGCAGATCCTCAATGCGGCTGTTGGTGCAGCTGCCGATGAAAATGTTCTGGATCGCCACATCCTGCATCCGCTGCCCGGCGCTGAGCCCCATATAGGCGAGCGACTTGATTGCAGCCTCCCGCTTGGCAGCGTCCGCAAAGCTGTCTGGATGCGGCACAGCACCGGTGATCGGCACCACATCCTCGGGGCTGGTGCCCCAGGTCACATTGGGCGCGATATCCGAAGCGGTCAGATGAACATGCTTGTCATAGGTGGCGCCCGCATCGCTCGGCAACGTGCGCCACCATGCGACGGCGCGGTCCCAATCCGACCCCTTGGGTGCCATTGGCCGACCCTTGAGATAGGCGAGCGTCGCCTGATCCGGCGCAAACAGGCCGGAGCGCGCACCGCCCTCGATCGCCATATTGGCGACCGTCAGGCGACCCTCGACGCTCATGGCATCGAAGGTGTCGCCCCGATATTCGATGACGTGGCCAGTTCCACCCGCTGCGCCGGTTTTTGCGATGATGGCAAGCACCACATCCTTGGGGCTGACGCCGAAACCGAGCATACCCTCGACCCGCACTTCCATGGTCCGGGAAGGCTTCAGCAACAGCGTCTGCGTCGCAAGGACGTGCTCGACCTCGCTGGTCCCGATGCCGAACGCCAGCGCGCCCAGCGCGCCATGGGCAGCGGTGTGGCTGTCGCCACAGACAACGGTGGTGCCAGGCAGCGTAAATCCCTGCTCCGGCCCGACCACATGGACAATGCCCTGCTCCGGGTCGGTCGGCCCGATATAGCGGATACCGAATTCGGGCGCGTTGCGCTCGAGCGCGGCCAGCTGCGCCGCGCTCTCGACATCGGCGATGGGAAGGCGCCGACCCGCCGCGTCGACGCGCGCGGTCGTAGGCAGATTATGGTCCGGCACGGCCAGCGTGAGGTCGGGACGGCGTACCGGCCTCCCGGCCATGCGCAGCCCCTCGAACGCCTGCGGGCTCGTCACCTCGTGAACGAGGTGACGGTCGATGTAGATCAGACAGGTGCCGTCGTCACGGCGCTCGACGACGTGCGCGTCCCATATCTTCTGATAGAGGGTCTTCGGGCTTGACATATGTGCAGGCCGTAGCGGCAAATCTGACAGGAGCAAAGACGGTTAATGATCGGAAAGCGCCGCCTCGGCCGCGCTCAGACGACATAATGGGCGGTTGTTCTCTCTGCCACCTCGTCCGCCGTCACGCCCGGGGCCAGTTCGACCAGCCTGAAGGGGCTGCTGTGATCGGGCCGCTGGAACACGGCAAGATCGGTCACGATCATGTCGACGACATTGCGACCGGTGAGCGGCAGCGTGCAGGCCGGGATGAACTTGGGGCTCCCGCCCTTGGCGCAATGCTCCATAACCACGATGATCTTCTTGACGCCCGCGACAAGGTCCATGGCCCCGCCCATGCCCTTGATCATCTTGCCGGGAACCATCCAGTTCGCGATGTCGCCGTTTTCGGCAACCTCCATCGCGCCCAGAACGGTCAGGTCGATATGGCCGCCGCGGATCATCGCGAAGCTCTGCGCGCTGTCGAAATAGGCGCTGTGCGGGAGCTGGCTGATCGTCTGCTTGCCGGCATTGATGAGGTCGGCGTCGATTTCGTCCTCATAAGGGAAGGGACCGATGCCGAGCATGCCGTTTTCCGACTGGAGGGTGACGGTCATGCCCTCAGGCACGTGGTTCGCCACTAGCGTGGGGATGCCGATGCCGAGATTGACGTAATAGCCGTCGCGCAGCTCCTTGGCGGCGCGCGCCGCCATCTGATCACGGGTCCAGCCCTTCGTCAGACCGTCATGCGTGGTCATTATGCCGCCTCCCGTTCCCGAACAGTGCGAAACTCTATCTTTTTGTCATAAGGGCTGCCGACGATCATGCGCTGGACATAGACGCCGGGCAGGTGGATGCTGTCGGGATCGAGGCTGCCCACCGGCACGATCTCCTCAACCTCGACGATGCAGACCTTGCCGCACGTCGCTGCGGGCACATTGAAATTGCGGGCTGTCTTGCGGAAGACGACGTTGCCGGTCGCATCGGCTTTCCAGGCCTTCACCAGACTGAGATCGGCGAAGATCCCCTCCTCGAGGATATAGTCCTCACCATTGAAGGTCCTGACCTCCTTCCCTTCTGCCACCTGGGTGCCCACGCCCGTCCGGGTGTAGAAGCCGGGAATGCCAGCGCCGCCTGCGCGCATCCGCTCCGCCAGCGTGCCCTGGGGACAGAACTCGACCTCCAGCTCGCCCGCAAGATACTGCCGCTCGAACTCCTTGTTCTCCCCTACATAGGAGGAGATCATTTTCTTCACCTGCCGGGTGCGCAGCAGCTTGCCGATACCTTCATTGTCGATCCCGGCATTATTCGAGGCGAAGGTGAGGCCAGTGACCCCGCTGTCCCGGATCGCATCAATCAGGCGCTCGGGAATGCCGCACAGACCAAACCCCCCCGCAGCAATCAGCATGTCGTTCCGAACCACACCCTCGAGCGCGGAAGCGGCCGTTGGATAAAGCTTGTTCAACGGGATGTCCTCCGCTCCTGCATGTCGGTCGATGGCCTGATAGAGCCGGACGACAGGATCACGCAAGCTCAAAGAGGGCCGCCCCGATTAACGAAGCGGCCCGTTCGGATGACGCGCATATTGTGGGCCGAGGCCTAGCTTGCCGATAAGTTCACACCTTGTCGCCAAGCGCGCCCTTGACGCGGCCCTTCAGCTTTTCGGCCTCGCCTTCGACCTGCTGGGCCTTGCCTTCACCCTCAAGCTTCGCATCGCCGGCCGCATTGCCAATGGCTTCCTTGCCCTTGCCAATGGCCTGGTCAAGGCCACCCTTGGCCTTGTCAATAATCTCGCCCATGGGGAGTTCCTTTCCGTCTGTTCCGTCTGTCCCCGCTCTTGATCCTGTCAACGAGCGGCAACCCGGCACAGTTCCCGAGACGCGCAGTCCTCGTTTCGCTTTGCCTGCGCCCAGTTGCGTCCTATAGGCCGGACTGGACCAGCAACGCGAGCCGATGCCTCATGGCCGACCTTCCCCTGATCTATGTTCTGAACGGCCCAAATCTGAACCTTCTCGGCATGCGCGAGCCGGAGATTTACGGCACGGACACGCTCGACGACATCGCGGGCCGGGTAGAGGACGCCGCGCAGGCGCTGGGCGCACGGATCGACTTTCGTCAGTCCAACCATGAGGGGCACCTGATCGACTGGCTGCATGAAGCTGGCGCGCTGGAGGCCAGAGCCGTGATCCTGAACGCGGGCGCCTACACCCACACATCCTTGGCGCTGTACGACGCCATCAAGTCGATCCGCGTACCCGTGATCGAACTGCACCTGTCCAATCCTGCGGCACGGGAAGCCTTCCGCCACGTCAGCCATGTGGCCAAGGGCGCCAGAGGGGTCATCGCGGGCTTCGGCGCGGAAGGTTATCTTCTGGCGTTGCGGGCCGCGCTTGCCCTCTGAGCGCGGCAAGCGACTTGCGCGCCGAGCCTTGAGGCAATAGGCGGGCGCCTTTCGTCATCCATCGAAATAACGGGAACGCAGATGAGCGAAGACAAGGAAAAGGGTGCGATGCAGGTCGATGTCGGGCTGGTGCGGGAGCTTGCCGAACTGCTCGACACGACCGGCCTCACCGAGATCGAGGTGGAGCACGGCGAGCGCCGCATCCGTGTGGCCCGCAAACTCGGCGGCCAGTCCGTGCAGTATCAGGCACCCCCGGCAACAGTGATCCCCGCGCTGCCTGCTTCGCTGGCAACCGCCGAAGCGGCGCCAGCCGCAGCGACCACCGCCAACGCCGTCCGGTCGCCGATGGTCGGCACGGCCTATCTGACGCCGGAACCCGATGCCGCACCTTTTGTCCATGTCGGAACGCAGGTGAAGGCGGGCGATACCCTGCTGATTGTCGAAGCGATGAAAGTGATGAACCCGATCGCCGCGCCAACGTCCGGGACGGTCAAGGCCGTCCTGGTGTCCAGCGGCCAGCCGGTCGAGTTCGATCAGCCGCTCGTCGTCGTCGAATAGGCTGCTGACGCCCATGGCCATAGAAAAGCTGCTCATCGCCAATCGCGGGGAGATTGCGCTACGTATCCACCGCGCCGCACGGGAAATGGGCATACGCACGGTGGCGGTGCATTCCACGGCGGATACGGATGCGATGCACGTACGGCTCGCCGACGAGGCGGTTTGCATAGGGCCGCCGGCAGCGCGCGAGTCTTATCTCAATGTGCCCGCCATCATCTCCGCAGCGGAGATCACGGGGGCGGATGCAATCCACCCCGGCTACGGTTTTCTGTCGGAAAATGCCCAGTTCGCCGAGATTGTCGAGGCGCACGGCCTCATCTTCATCGGCCCGAAGCCCGAGCACATCCGCATCATGGGCGACAAGGTAGAAGCCAAGCGCACCGCAGGCGCGCTCGGTCTGCCGCTCGTGCCGGGGACGGACGGCGCCATCGGGGATATCGCGGAGGCGAAGGCGGTAGCCGACCAGATAGGCTATCCCGTGCTGGTCAAGGCAGCGGCTGGCGGCGGTGGACGCGGCATGAAGGTGGTGCCCTCCCCGGACCAGTTCGAGACGCTGATGGCGCAGGCCTCCTCCGAAGCAAAGGCTGCGTTTGGCGACGGGACGATGTATCTCGAGAAGTTCCTCGGTAATCCGCGCCATATCGAGTTCCAGATCTTCGGAGACGGCAAGGGCAACGCCATCCATCTCGGCGAGCGCGACTGCTCGCTCCAGCGTCGCCACCAGAAGGTTCTGGAGGAAGCCCCCTCGCCCGTCATCTCCTCGGCCGAGCGCGATCGCATGGGCGGCATTGTCGCCAGAGCCATGGCCGACATGGGCTATCGCGGCGCCGGAACCATCGAGTTCCTGTATGAGGACGGCGCATTCTACTTCATCGAGATGAACACCCGGATACAGGTCGAACATCCCGTTACCGAGATGATCACAGGCTTCGACCTTGTGCGTGAGCAGATCCGCATAGCCGAGGGGCTGCCGCTGTCGGTGGCGCAGGAGGATCTCGAGTTTCACGGCCACGCCATAGAATGCCGGATCAATGCCGAGGATCCGATGACCTTCGCGCCCTCGCCCGGCAAGGTAACGCAGTATCATGTGCCCGGCGGGATGCATGTTCGGGTCGATAGCGCGCTCTATCAGGGCTACACTGTGCCGCCTTACTATGACAGCATGATCGGCAAGCTCATCGTCTATGGCCGGACACGCGAAGGCGCTCTCATGCGCCTCAAGCGCGCGCTCGAGGAGTTTGTCATCGAGGGCATGAAGACGACCATTCCGCTGCATCAGCGCCTGATCGAGGACCCGGATGTCCAGAATGGCGACTATTCGATCAAGTGGCTGGAAAACTGGCTGGAACGACAAAAAAGCGGGTAAACATATTTCGATCCTTGTCGAATCATCAAACGTTCGATATTTCGAGAAATATGGAAGAAACTGAAGCCGCTGATCTGTTCGGGTCACTCGCCCACCCCCGGCGGGTCGCCATTCTGCGCCAGCTCCTGCTGGTTGCGCCTGATGCGATGGCGGCGGGGGTGCTGGCCATTGCGCTCGATACCCCACCGTCGAGCCTGTCACATCATCTTTCCGGCCTTGAACGCGCGGGATTCATTCGCTCAGCAAGGCAACAGCGCAACATCCTCTACAGCGCCGTGCCGGAGCGCGTGCGGGCGCTTGTCGGCTTTTTCATCGAGGAGTGTTGCGAAGGACGCCCCGAACTGTGTCTGCCGCAGAGTCTCTCAGAGAAGGCAAGCGCGTGAGACGTTGCCTTGCGGCGGAAAGCCTCGGCACGGCGTTGCTGGTGGCCACGGTAGTGGGCTCGGGCATCATGGCCGACCGGCTTTCCGGGGGCAATGCGGGGCTCGCCCTGCTCGCAAACAGTATCGCCACCGGTGCCGTGCTGTATGTGCTTATCACCCTGCTCGGCCCCGTAAGCGGCGCGCAGTTCAATCCGGTGGTGACATGGCTTCTGGAAGAAGGCCGCCCGCGCGCGCCGATCATGCTCGCGCAGGTCGCCGGCGGCTGCCTCGGCACCCTTCTCGCACACATCATGTTCGACGTGCCGGCCGTGTCCGTGGCGGAAAAGCTGCGCACCGGCCCCGGACAATGGCTGAGCGAGGGCATTGCCACGTTCGGCCTGCTCCTCACCATCGGGCTCGGCAGCCGGTATCGGCGGGATGCAATCCCGGCGCTGGTCGCGGGGTGGATCGTGGCGGCCTACTGGTTCACCGCGTCCACGAGCTTCGCCAACCCCGCCGTCACCATCGCGCGCGCGCTCACCGGCAGCTTTGCGGGTATTCGCTGGACGGATGTCCCCGCATTTCTGGTCGCGCAGGCGATCGGTGCCTATGGCGGCTACATCACAGCCAATTTCATCTCGGGAGGACGCAGTGAAAGCGACGATCTGGCACAATCCGAATTGCGGCACTTCGCGCAAGACGCTGGCCATTCTTGAGGAGACGCCCGGCGTCGACCTCACCGTCATCGAGTATCTGAAGACCCCCTACATGCGCGAGAAACTCGTTCAGCTCATCCGCGATGCAGGCCATCGACCCAGCGAGGTTCTGCGCAAGATGGGCACGGACGCTGAGGAAAGGGGTCTGCCGGACGCGGACGAGGATATGATCCTTGCCGCGATGGTCGAGAACCCCGCTTATGTTAACCGGCCGTTTGTCGAAACCGACAAGGGCGTCCGTTTTTGCCGTCCGCAGGATCTGGTCCGCGACATATTGTAAGCGCGCGGGGGCGCATCGGTCCGCTGGCTGCTCGCCGCGCACGCATTGACTTGGATGTCATGCTTCGCTAAGGGCGCCCACTGATCCCTTTCGAGGGTTCGCCGTCCGAGACAGTTGGTGCCACGGAACCGATCCGCGGCTTAATGCCCAGCCTAGACGGGGATAATGGTCTCTGCCGGACGGGCCTTTGCCCTCACCCGGGTCTGCTCGTCGCGTATAGCTGGCGGGTTCAGTCAACCTCTCCCCACGGACATCTCGCGCCCTGATAGGCGGCATCCGCCGTCTGTCCGGGCAAACAGTCGTGGAGCGGCCTTGCCGCTTTTCGGCCATGGAAGTGGAGTGAACTATGGATCGCAATGAAAAGCGAGAGGTCGTCTCGGCGCTCAATGCATCCCTGCAGGAGATGGGCGTGGTGGTTGTCACCCGCAATCTCGGCATGTCGGTCGCCCAGTCGACCGACCTGCGGCAGAAGATGCGCGAAGCCGGGGCCGCCTATAAGGTCACGAAGAACCGGCTTGCCAAGATCGCCATCGAAGGCACCGATTATGCCGGCCTGTCCGATCTGCTGGTCGGTCCGGTCGGGCTTGCCACCTCGGCTGACCCGGTGGCGGCGGCCAAGGTCGCGGTCGACTTCGCCAAGACCAACGACAAGCTCGAAGTCGTCGGCGGCGCGATGGGCACCACGGTGCTCGACGCGGAAGGGATTAAGGCGCTCGCCTCGATGCCTTCGCTCGACGAAATGCGCGCGAAGCTCATCGGCCTCATCCAGGCACCGGCGACCAAGCTCGCCACCGTCCTGCAGACGCCGGCTGGCAACCTCGCCCGCGTCTTCGCCGCTTATTCGGAGAAGGATGCGGCCTGATCGCCGTCCCATCCGCTTCGTTACGAAACTGAACTGAACCTCTGGGGACGAACCCCGCACAGAAATGGAGTGATATCAACATGGCAGACATCAACGCTCTCGTCGAACAGCTCTCCGAGCTCACCGTCCTCGAAGCCGCCGAGCTTTCGAAGGCTCTGGAAGAAAAGTGGGGCGTCTCGGCCGCCGCTGCCGTCGCCGTTGCGGCGCCGGGCGCGGGTGGCGCTGGCGCAGCCGCTCCGGCCGTCGAGGAAAAGACCGAGTTCGACGTCATCCTGACCGGCGACGGTGGCAAGAAGATCAACGTCATCAAGGAAGTCCGCGCCATCACCGGCCTTGGCCTTACCGAAGCCAAGACGCTGGTCGAAAGCGCGCCGAAGGCCGTCAAGGAAGGCATCAACAAGGCTGAAGCCGAAGAAATCAAGAAGAAGCTCGAGGAAGCTGGCGCGACCGTCGAACTCAAGTAATCTTATCCCGCTTGCGGCATGAAACAGGGGCGGCTTCCAGCAAGGGGGCCGCCCCTTTTCACTTTCATGTGCGTTCAAAGATTAGACGGCCTCCAGTTGAAGAGGCCAGGCCTGCCGCCAGTCAGCCGCTGCTCGCGCCAGCGATCCCTGACGATCGTGTCGGACGTGCCTATGACGGCTGCGGCAACCTCTGTCCGCTGGATCTGACCGGTTCGGACCAGCCAATGCGCGCGGCGCACGCGGTTCTTGCGCGTGAGGAAGGGATTTTCGCGCGAGGGAGTCGCTGCGACCATCGCGTCCACGGACCCATATGCGGGCATCGAGGGGCGGGTGGCGGAAGGCGCAAGCGCCGTAACGGGCGCAACGGTCTGAAGCGGCCTTACGTCGGTGTTTTTCACCCGCGCCTCATCAATCGGCTCGACCGACTCTGGCCGTCGGCGGCGGGCAAGGCCGAGTGCTGTCGCGCCAGCTGCAAGAATTAGCAGCCCCCCTCCCAGCAACAGCATGCCAGCCTGTTCATCCACCCCGCCATTTTGTCGGACGGCAGGAGCCGCAACAGGATCGACCGGCGTCGGCGTCGCGAGGGACTGCTCGGTCAGGCCGGGCGCGCTGGTCGGAGCGGCTTGTGTTGGCGACCTTGTAGCAGGAGACCTTGTAGCAGGAGAAGCGGCCGGAGGTGAAACCGCCCTTGCCTGCGGCGCTCGCAAGTCTGTCCGCGACGTTTCGGTTCGCGTCAGGATGGGCCGGGGCTCATCGAGTTCGAGCAGAGGCAGCAACGGCGGTGGAGGCGGCAGCGTCTGCACTGTCTGGATCGGCGCCTGCGGAGCCATGCCGACGGTCGGGGGCACCGTTGTCGGACCTGCGTCAGGCGCGATCGTTTCCTGCGCTACAAGCGGCGTTGAGGACAAGGCCAACACAACGGCAATCGCGGCGATGGCGGGGCGATGGGGGTGAGCGTTCCTGTTCATGAACCGGCAAACCCCTGAAAAGGCTCGTCATGTCCCGCTGCGCCGCAGCAATCGCGATCAGTGGTTAAGCGGTATCGACGAGTGGAGAACATTCCGACTGTTGAGCTATTGCGTCACCTCGGCTATCGCGCCGCTTTAATGACCGTGACGTCCCCTTTTCCTCATCGGCACCTGCTCGGCATCGCTGACCTTGCGCCATGGGAAATCCGGTATCTGCTCGACGAGGCCGAACAGTGGGTGACGCTGAACCGGGCGGACAGCCGCAAACATGACGGCCGCCTGTCCGGTCTCACCCAGATCAACGCCTTTTTCGAGAATTCGACGCGGACGCTGCTGAGCTTCGAGATTGCAGGCAAACGCCTGGGGGCGGATGTGGTCAACATGCACGCCGCGCAGTCGAGCGTAAAAAAGGGCGAAACGCTTATCGACACAGCGGTCACGCTCAATGCCATGCGCGCCGATCTCATCGTGATCCGCCATGGCAGTTCAGGCGCGGTGCGCCTCATCGCCGACAAGGTCGATTGCCCGGTGCTCAATGCGGGTGACGGTCGGCACGAGCATCCGACCCAGGCGCTACTCGACGCCCTTACGATCCGGACCCGCAAGGGCACGCTCGAAGGGCTCGTAGTCGTGATCTGCGGCGACATACTCCATAGCCGGGTGGCGCGCTCCAACATGCTGTGTCTCACCGCGCTTGGCGCACAGGTGCGGGTGGTCGCACCGCCCACGCTGATGCCGGCATCGGTCGAACGCTATTGCGTCACGCCGTTCGTCGACTTCGACCGGGCGCTGGCCGATGCCGATGTGGTGATGATGCTTCGCCTCCAGAATGAACGCATGAACGGCGCCTTTCTGCCATCGGCTCGGGAGTATCACGCCCTTTTCGGGCTGACCCCCGCAAGGCTGGCGCTTGCGAAGCCCGATGCGTTGGTCATGCATCCCGGGCCGATGAACCGCGGCGTCGAGATCGTCAGCGGGATCGCCGACGACGTGGAACGTTCGGCGATCACCCAGCAGGTCGAACTGGGAGTCGCCATGCGCATGGCGTGCCTCGATGTGCTGACCCGTCGGGTGCGAAAGGTGGATGGATGGGCCTGATCGTCATCCGCAACGCGCTGATCTGCGACCCTCTTGCCGATGTGCCGCGCTCTGGCACGCTGCTCGTGGAGGGCAACCGGATCGCCGCCGTCAATCCTGCCGCAACGCCTGCGCAGGCTGAAACCGTCGATGCGGCGGGCCTGCTGGTGGCACCGGGGATCGTCGACCTCGGCGTGTTCAAGACCGACAAGCCCGCCTTTCACTTCGGCGGCATCACGCGCGCCGCGCTGATGCCGGACCAGTCGCCGGTGCTTGATGATCCAGGCCTCGTCCAGCACGCCGCACGCGCAGGCAAGCCGGATTTCTGGGTGCATCCGCTCGCCGCCGCGACCAAGGGGCTCGAAGGCGTTGAACTTGCGGAGCTTGCCCTGATGCAGCGCGCGGGCGCGCGAGGCGTGGCGACGGGGCGGCGCTGGATCGGCGACTCAGGAGTCATGCTCCGCGTCATGACCTATGCCGCCGCACTGGACATGACCGTCATTACCCATGCCGAAGATGACGGGCTTACCGGCCACGCGGTCGCGACCGATGGCGAGACGGCAACCCGGCTCGGCCTGCCCAGCGCGCCGGCCTGCGCCGAAGCGATCGCTGTCGCGCGCGACATCGCGCTGGCGCGGGAAAGCGGCGCCCGCCTTCATCTCCGGCTGGTGACGACGGCGGCGGGGTTCGATCTCGTGCGGGCGGCCAAGGCGGAGGGGCTCGCCGTCACCTGCGGCATCAGCCCGAGCTATCTGGTCCTGAACGATAATGCGATGAGCGATTTCCGGACCTTCGCCCGCCTTTCGCCCCCGCTCCGGTCGGAGAAGGACCGTCAGGCCGCACTCGGGGCGTTGGCGGACGGCACCGTCGATGTGCTTACCTCAAGCCATGATCCGCGCGGGCCGGAGGACAAGCGCCTGCCGTTCGCCGACGCAGCACCAGGCGCGGCGGGCGCGGAGACACTGCTGGCGCTGGCGCTCAATCTGGTGCGCGACGGCCTGATCAGCATGACGGCGCTCATGCGACTTCTCTCCGCCAACCCGGCGCGACTGCTCGGGCTGGATGCGGGCAGGATCGCCGAGGGCGCCCCCGCCGACCTCATCTTCATCGATCCCGACGCGCCATGGCAGGTCGATTCACGGAAAATGGCGGCTGCGGCGGGCAACACCCCCTTTGATCGCCTGCCGGTGCAGGGCCGCGTCCGCCGCGTGATGAAGGGCGGCGTGTTCTACTGACCTACCGCAGGCAGGCGTCCAGCCCCTCGCGCCGCACCACGCCCACCCGCTTGGCAATGCTGTTGCCATAGCGACGGGTGAAGCCCTTCGGCGCCACGGCGGCGCGTTTCTTGGGGAGCGGCAGGACCGCCGCGATCCGCCCCGCCTCGCTCGGCGACAGCCTGTCCGCGCCATGCCTGAAATAGCGTTGGGCGCCCGCCTCCACGCCATAGGTGCCGATGCCCGTCTCGGCGACGTTGAGATAGACCTCCATGATGCGCTTCTTGCCCCACAGCGCCTCGATCAGGATGGTGAACCATGCCTCCAGCGCCTTGCGCACGTAACCACCGCCCTGCCAGAGAAACACGTTCTTGGCGGTCTGCTGGCTGATCGTCGATCCGCCGCGGATGCGACCGCCCTTTTCATTGTGCTGAAAGGCCTGGCTGATCGCCGTCGCATCAAAGCCATGGTGCAGGCAGAAGCGCGCGTCCTCCGCCCCGATCGCGGCGCGCGGCATGTCCCGGTCGATCTCGGAGAGCGGCAGCCACTCCTTGGTGAAACCGTTTTTGTCGAACAGCATGGTAAGCGTAACCGGCGGCGCGATGAACCTGTAGATCAGGACCAGCAGCACAGAGACGATCAGGAATGCGAGCACGCCCCGACCGAGCCAGCGCAGAACAGTTCCGAATCTGGACCGGGATGCGGCTTTCCTGCGTCTTGCCATAGCCGTCGTTTAGACGAGCTTCTCCCCCGGTTGCAACCGCCGGGGCGGGCCGGTTCAGCTCGCCGGCAGCAACCTGCGCTCACCTGCGATCCGCATCATGGCACGCTGAAGCTTTTCGAAGGCCCGCACCTCGATCTGCCGCACGCGCTCGCGCGAGACACCATAGACCTGGCTCAGTTCCTCGAGCGTTTTGGGATCTTCCGCCAGACGCCGCTCGGTAAGGATATGGCGCTCGCGATCGGAAAGATCGGCAAGTGCGTCACCCAGCATCGCGTGGCGCACATCGGCCTCCTGCGCTTCGGCCACGCGCTCATCCTGCAACGGGCCATCGTCCGCCAGCCAGTCCTGCCACTGGCCCTCGCCGTCCTCGCGCATCGAGACGTTGAGCGACGTATCACCGCCCATCGCCATCCGGCGGTTCATGCTGACCACATCCTCTTCGGACACGCCGAGATCGGTGGCGATCTTTTTAACGTCATCGGGATGCAGGTCCCCATCCTCGAACGCCTCGATATTGTTTTTCATGCGCCGGAGATTGAAGAACAGCTTCTTCTGGGCGGC
>CAZGVX010000044.1:0-20073 GCA_964529225.1 uncultured Sphingobium sp. | reverse complement strand
CTGGTCTTGCGGCAAATCCGCGCCATTACGCCGGCGGTGCGTTCGTTTAGCGAGCGGACGCTCGTGAAAGCTTGCCGAACGCTGGTCAAGGCCGGCTACGCCGACGCAGCGATCCTCGAGCCGGCACCAAGGCTGCCGCCTGACACGCGCGTCGCGCGCCTCGTCGCTGATCGGCTGAAGACGCATCCGAATTCGTCGCTGCGGGATATCGCATCCTGGCTGACCCGCGATCTGCGAGAGCCAACGCCGCGCCGTGGACTGGCGTGGTCGCCTGAAGGTGTCCGCCGGGTGATTGGCCAAGCCGAGAAGCTGTCGTTGATCTAGATTGCAGCGAGAATGTGGTCTGTCCAGGCAGGCGCTATGGAGATGAATCGCCGACAGAATCGGCAACTGAATGATCAGAAGCTCGCGGTGAGATTGAACGAGCCATAGCGCGTCCATCGTCTCGGCGGCGCATTGGGCGCGTCTCGCAAGAAGCGTCCTTTAGCAAGCAGCAGGCCGTCGAACTCGAACCTGAGCCGCGCGGGCACGATCCAGTAGCGGACGCGCGCCTCGATCTGGTGGCCGGCAAAATCGCCCGATCTGCTCGAGGCGTCGCGCACGCCGGTTGTGGAGAAGCTGTCTTCGTTGGCGGCAAGCCATATCGCGCGATAGACCGCGAACCAGTCAAGCCGTTTGCTGGGCGTTGCTTCAAGCCGGATGCCCGGCGTCACGATGTTGGCGCGACCGACCGCGTTGTAGAGACCGGCCGGCGCAAGCTCGGCACGTCGCATTCCGAACAACGTGTCGAACCGGCCGAAGCGTCCGCCAGGCTTGTCTCCACTGGCGCGATCGAACTCGACCGAGAGGCGCGGCCTCCAGCGTCCAGCGAAGCTGTAGCCGACATCGGCATGGATGAAGCTCGCGCTGACCGACTGCCGGGCCGCCGTCGGCGCCAGCGACGCGCTGATATGGCCGGTCTGATAGAGTGCCTCGATCTCGTAGTCGAACGCACCGCTTCGCGGCTCGGCGATGACTCTCCCGCCGAAGGTGTCAAGCGCGCGGTCTCGAGTCGGGCGACCCGGCGCGTCGCGCTCGCCGAGATGGAAATAGGTCAGTTCCCCCATTGTCGGTCCGATCACTCTGGCCTTGCTGACTTGACCACCCCAGAGCACGAGGTTGAAGCTCTCCCGATCAAGCCGCACTCTGGCGTCGCGGATGCCCTCATTGTCGTCAGGCAGACGGATCGGCGGCAGCGTGTAGATGAGCGTCGCCTTCCACCCCTGCGGTGCAGCGATGTCGGCGCGAAGCCCGGTATAGCCATTGGTGGTGTTGCGATAATCGTCCGCGGCCACGAGCCGCCGCGAGCCCAGATTGAGCATCATGCGACCGGCGGTGAGCGTAAGCTTCGTGCCCCGGCCGAAGGCTCCGTCGAAGTTGGCCGCGACATAAGCCTGGACCGGCTCCAGCACGTTCACTTCGTTTGTCGTCACCGGCGTTCCCGCATCGTCGCCCCAGACGCGGCTGTCGAACAGCTCGACCCCGACGCGGACAACGCCTTTGCGGTATTCGGCGAGAATATTGGTGCGAAGGTTTACCAGTTCGTCGCTGGTGTTGAACCCGGCCCGGGCCTGGCCGTCGATCGCCTCGTAGCGCAAGCGGATCGAACCCGAGAACGCGAGGCCATCGTCGGGCGGGGGCGCCTCGGCACGCGCTGGCGGCTGCTGCGCCCAAGCGGGTTGCGCGACGGCTGCAATCAGCGCGGTTGCGGATATGGGATATAGATGTTTCATAGAATCACTTACGATGATACATATGCACTATGAACGACACAACCGGCTCCGACATCTGGCTCGCGCTGCTGCATCAGCTTCCGGCGAAACCGCCCTATCTGCGCGTGAAGATATGGCGCCGCTTGCAGGCGGTGGGCGCCGTGCCGCTCAAGAACGCGGTCCATGTGCTGCCGCGCCGCGAGGAGACGGAAACCGCCTTCCGCGACCTGCTCGCCGAGATCACGTCGAGCGGCGGCGAGGCCGTGCTGATCGACGCGCGGCTGATCGAGGGCCAGAGCGATGCCGAGCTGCGCGCGCTGTTCGATGCCGCGCGCGACGCCGACTATGACGAGCTGGCGCAGGCCGCGCGCAATCTGCTCGATACGGGACCGGCCTCCGGCGCGGACATCGCCAAGCTCCAGCGGCGGCTTGCCGAGATCGTCCGGCTCGACTTCTTCGACGCGCATGGGCGGCAGGGCGCCGAAGCGGCGCTGCGCGAGCTGGACGAGCAGCGCTATGCCCATCCCGATGTGAGCCGAACGGACGCACCGCCCGAGCTGGCGCCCTCCGACCTTGCGAACCGCGTCTGGGTCACGCGGCGCGGCGTCCATGTGGACCGTATCGCCTGCGCCTGGCTCATTCGGCGCTTCATCGACCCGAAGGCCAGCTTCAAGTTCATCGACGGCAAGAGCTATACGCCCGAGGCTGGCGAACTGCGCTTCGACATGGTTGATGCCGAATTCACCCATGAGGGCGGTCGGTGCAGCTTCGAGACGCTGGTGCAGCGCGCCGCGCTCGACGGCGATGCGGCGCTGGTGGCGATTTCGGAGATCATCCACGAGTTGGACATCGGCGACGGCAAGTTCGACCGGCCCGAGGCGGCCGGGCTGGGCGCCATGCTATCGGGCGTCTGCGCGTCCACCGACGACGATCTGGAGCGGATCGCGCGCGGCGGCGACGCGCTCGGCCAGTTCCATGCCTATTTCAGCAGCCGGAAGGCCGAGCGGTGAGCGTCGCCGTCACCGATCCGCTGGAGCGGTCAGAGACAGCCCACGATCACGGCATCCCCTTTGGTGAAGCCGTCAAGGTGTGGGCGCGGATCGCATCGCTGAGCTTCGGCGGTCCGGCGGGACAGATCGCGGTGATGCACCGCATCCTGGTCGATGAGAAACGCTGGATCGGCGAGGAGCGGTTCCTGCACGCGCTCAACTATTGCATGTTGCTTCCCGGCCCCGAGGCGCAGCAGCTCGCCGCCTATATCGGTTGGCTGCTCCACAAGACGAAGGGCGGGCTGGTCGCGGGCGCGCTGTTCGTGCTGCCCGGCTTCCTCGCCATCCTGGCGTTGAGCTTCCTCTATGTGCTGCTTGGCGCTTCGCCGCTGGTCGAGGGGCTGTTCTTCGGCCTCAAGGCCGCGGTGCTGGCGGTGGTGATCCAGGCGGTGGTCCGGGTCGGCTCGCGCGCGCTCAGAAACAACGTCATGCGCGGCGTTGCGGCGGCCGCCTTCGTCGCCATCTTTTTCCTCGACGCACCCTTTCCGCTGATCGTGCTGGCGGCCGCGCTTGGCGGTTATGTCGGCGGACGCCTCGGCTTGTCGGCGTTCAAGGGCGGCGGCGGGCACGGCGCGGCGGGCGGCAATGTGGTCCATGACCGCGACACCGCGCTCGGCGAGGGGCTGCCCGACCATGCCCGCCCCAACCTCGCCTGGTCGCTCAAGATCACGGCGGCGCTGCTTGTCCTCTGGCTTGCGCCGGTCGCGGCGATGCTCGCGCTGCTCGGTCCCGATGACGTGTTCTCGCGCATCGCGACCTTCTTCAGCCAGATGGCGGTCGTGACCTTCGGCGGCGCCTATGCGGTGCTGGCCTATGTCGCGCAGGAAGCGGTCGATACCTATGGCTGGCTCAAGCCCGGCGAAATGCTCGACGGGCTGGGCCTGGCCGAGTCCACGCCGGGTCCGCTCATCATGGTGACGCAGTTCGTCGGCTTCCTTGCGGCGTTCCGCGAATCCGGCTCCTTGCACCCGCTCGTCGCCGCGACCTTGGGGGCGATCCTCACGACCTGGGTGACGTTCGTGCCTTGCTTCCTGTGGATTTTCGCGGGTGCCCCCTTCGTCGAGACGCTGCGCGGCAACAGGGCGCTCTCCGGCGCGCTCGGTGCGATCACGGCCGCCGTGGTCGGCGTGATCCTCAACCTCGCGCTCTGGTTCGCCATCCACACGCTGTTTGGCGAGGTGCGCGAGGTCGGGATCGCGGGCGCGCGCTTCGACGTGCCGGTCCTGGCTTCGCTCAACATCCCGGCGCTGCTGCTGGCGGCGGGCGCCGCGATCGCCGTGTTCCGGTTCAAGGCCGGGATGATCCCGGTGCTGTTCGCCTGCGCCGGCCTCGGCGCGGCCTATGTCCTCCTCAGATGAACGGAGAAACCCGGTGACGGATATTTCGCGCAGATCGGCGGTGAAAGCCCTTGGAATAGGAGCAGTGGCAATGGCAGCGATGGACAGCGTCGAAGCGCAGGAAACCAGAGCAGCGCCGCCCCCGGCGTTTGCCGGCCAGCATCAGCCCAAGCCGCTCAAATTCGATCCCGCTAGGCTCGACGGGCTCTCGGAACGGCTCGTCAAATCGCATTGGGAGAACAACTATATCGGCTCGGTGCGAACGCTGAACATGATCGAGACCCGGCTGGCGGCCGCGCTCGCCGATCCCGACCTGCCGCCGGTCGTCTATGGCGGCCTCAAGCGCGAGGAACTGCACCGCACCGGCTCGGTCGTGCTGCACGAGGTCTATTTCGACGGGCTGGGCGGCAACGGCCAGGCCGGCGGCGCGGTGCGCGACGCGATTACCGCCGCGTTCGGGTCGTTCGCTACATGGGAAGCCGAGTTCCGCCGCACCGGCATGAGCCTTGCGGGCGGATCGGGCTGGACGATCCTTGCCTACAACCTCCACACCCGCTCGCTCCACACCCATTGGGCCTGGGATCATATGCACGGCGCGGCGGCGGGTGTCCCGCTGCTGGCGCTCGATATGTATGAGCACAGCTTCCACATGGACTATGGCACACAAGCCGCACGCTATATCGACGCCTGGTTCAAGAACCTCGATTGGGAAGCCGTCGATCGCCGCTATGAGCAAGCGGCAGCAGTCGCGCGGAGCTGACGTTGCGCGTAACGGTGGATGGCCCGCATCGGGCGCGTGAGCTTGCGCTTTCCTTTTGCGAATAATTCGCAGATAAAGGCCGAAGCCTCGGCGGGATCACAGGATTCGTGCCGACCCGTCTCGCCGGAAAGAAAGGCCGCATCCGACCCTGCCATGCTGATCGTCCGGCTGCTTTCCTTGCTGTTCGTTCTGACGCTGGCCTTCTCCCACGGCGGTCCGGTGGCGTCGATCAGCCACGATCATGTCGTCGCGGCCGACCATCATCATGCGGAGCATGGCCATAGCCACAGCGATGCGCCCGATGCCGATCATGAATCGGACGGAACCAGCGCCCATGTTCATCTGCTCGTCGACCGGCTCGCTTATGCGGCGCCGGTCCCGGCGACGAGGCTCGGCCGCGCGCCCCGGCACTGGCCGCACAACCAACCGCAAATGCCTTCGGCCGTTCTCGCGCCGCTGCTCGAACCGCCCGCCGCCTGAGCCTGGTGCGGCAACCGCCGCATGAACGCGGTGCGGGCCTGTCCCGCGCCGTTTCCCCAGGCATGTGCCGGCGGGCTGCTTGCCCGTCCGGCGCCCAGGAAAGTCATATCATGTATCCATTCCGGGCCAGACCCTCGGCGCTTGGCCGCACGGTCCTCCTTGCCCTGATGGCCTTCTCCTTCGCCGGCGCGGCTTTCGCGCATGGCGTCGCCGAGGGCGACCAGGGCTATATCGAGCAGACGAGCGGGCCGCAGATCGGCGCGTTCCTCTATCTCGGCGCCAAGCATATGGTGACGGGCTACGATCACCTGCTGTTCCTGTTCGGCGTCATCTTCTTCCTCTACCGGATGAAGGATGTCGCCGCCTATGTGACGCTGTTCGCCATCGGCCACTCGACCACGCTGATCGCGGGCGTCCTCATGGGCACCCATGTCAGCGCCTATCTGGTCGACGCGATCATCGGCCTGTCGGTCGTTTACAAGGCGCTCGACAATCTCGGCGCGTTCCAGCGATGGTTCGGCGTCCAGCCCAACACCAAGGCGGCGGTGCTGATCTTCGGCCTGTTCCACGGCTTCGGCCTGGCGACCAAGCTGCAAGACTTCTCGCTCTCCTCGGACGGCCTGATCGTCAATCTCCTCTCGTTCAATGTCGGCGTCGAGATCGGCCAGATCCTCGCGCTCGCCGCCATCCTTATCGTCATGGGCTATTGGCGGCGCACGCGCAGCTTCTCGGCCCATGCCTTCACCGCCAACGTCCTGCTGATGACCGCCGGCTTCGTGCTCACCGGCTATCAGCTCGCGGGCTATGCTCTGGAAGGAGCCGCATCATGACCCAAGTTCCGCAACCCGGCATCGGCGAGTTGCCGAGCCTGCGCCAGCTCAACCGCGCGACCCTGATCGCGTTCGGCGCCGCCGTCATCCTCGTGACGACCGTGCTTCCGGCCGAATATGGCGTCGATCCCACCGGCGTCGGCCGCTTGCTCGGGCTGACCGAGATGGGCGAGACCAAGCAGGCCGACGCCGCAAGCCATGCCGCCCCGGCGCCGCCCGCGGTCGCGGCGCCCGCCGCCTCGCCGACGCCCGCCCTGAAGGCCGGGGAACCCGTCGAGGTGACGCTGACCCTCGCCCCCAATGAGGGCCGCGAGGTCAAGGCGACCATGAAGGCGGGCGGCGAGTTCGACTATCGCTGGGCAACCGACGGGCCGGAGGTACGGTTCGAGCTGCACGGCGAGCAGACCGGCGCCGCCGAGGGCGATTATACCAGCTATGAGAAAGGCAGCTCGGCGGGCGCATCGGGCAAGTTCCGCGCCCCCTTCGACGGCACGCATGGCTGGTATTGGCGCAACCGCACCGACCGGCCCGTCACCATCACCGTCACCGCTACCGGCGACTTCGAGAAATTCGCCGCGCTTCCCTGACATCTCACTTCATTCTGAAAGGACATCACCATGCGTATTGCTCTTATTGCTCTTGCCGCCTTCGCGCTCCATGCCGGCCCGGCGCTCGCCCATCCCGACCATGACGACGAGGAGCATGAGGCGCGCACGCCCCAGCAGACCGCCCGCGACAATGTGATCCGGCTCGTCAGCCAGGCGAAACTGCCGGCGAGCTGGTCGCGGGCAACCGTGGCCGGCACGCGCGAGCGGACCAGCCGGGGCCAGCGCCAGACGATCGTGACCTTCCGCAACGACGCGGAATCCGACCCGGCGCGCAAGCTGTTCCATGTCGTGCTGACGACGGACGGCCAGTTCGTCTCGGGCGACTTCCGCCAGCCCTGATTTCCGAGGGACGCCGGGGCTATCCCCCGGCGTCCCCAATCCTAGCGGATCGGCCAGTGCGGATGCAGCTCGTCGATCATGAACGCATGGGCGGTGCGGCCCTCCGGGTGGCCTTCGACCAGATGGGGATGGTCGGGCGGCAGGCCGTCATGGTCATGCGCCACCACTTCGGGGTCGTCCCTCGGCCAGATCAGGAACGCGGTAATGGTGCCAAGCAGCCCCAATATGGCGGCGGCCGCGAACGCGAGGCCCATGCCGCCCAGCGCGCCGGTCTGGCCGGCGAGCGGATAGGCGACGAGCCAGCACACATGGCTGAGCGCAAACTGCGCGGCGAACAGCGCGGGGCGATCTTCGGCGCCCGATGAGCGGCGCAGCAGGCGGCCGCCCGGCGTGATGCTCGCCGAATAGGCGATGCCGAGCACCAGCCAGCCCGCAAGGATCACCCCCCAATAGCTGGGTGACGCATGGCCGCCCCAGGAGACAGCCAGGGCGGCGAGCGCCAGCGTCATTGCGGTTGCCGCCGACAGCATCACCGTGCGGTCAGGGAGCTTTTCGAGCAGGCGCGGCAGCAGCAGCGCCGCCAGCATCGAGCCGCCGCCGAACGCGGCGAGCGTGACCGCCACCGCGCTTTGCCCGCGCCCCAGCGCCGCCTGCACCAGCACCGGCGTATTGACGATCACCATCGCGCTCGCGGCGGCGGCGGCAAGCGTTACCGCCAGCAGCCCACGCAGACGGGGCGTCTTGAGATAGAGCCGGGCGCCCCGCGTCGTGTTGTCGTAAATTCCGCCCTTCGGTTTGGCGGCGGAGCGCGGCAGCACGGTGGTCAGCACCAGCAGCGCCGAGCAGGCAAACCCGATCGCGGTGCCCGAGAACAGCCAGTGGAAATTCATCACCGTCAGCAGCGCGGCGGCGAGCATCGGGCTGGTCAGGCTCTCCATGTCGTAGGCGAGCCGCGAGAGCGACAGCGCGTTGGTATAATCCTTCTCATCCGGCAGCACGTCGGGGATGGTGGCCTGGAAGGTCGGCGTGAACCCGGCCGAGGCCGATTGCAGCACGAAGATCAGCATATAGACTTGCCAGACCTCGCTGACGAACGGCAGCGCGAGCGCCACCAGCCCGCGGATCACGTCCATCGCCACTAGGAAGCTGCGGCGCGGCAGGCGGCTCGCATAGGCGCCAACGATGGGAGCGACGCCGATATAGGCGACCATCTTGATCGCCATCGCGGTGCCGAGCACCGCGCCCGCATCGGCCCCGGCGATGTCGTAGGCAAGGAGGCCGAGCGCGACCGTGGCGAGGCCGGTGCCGACCAGCGCGATGATCTGCGCCAGGAACAGATGGCGATAGGTCCGATTGGCGAGAACCGAAAGCATGGCGGGTATCCTTGGTGGGTCCGCTCCCATGCGCGGTCGGCGCATGGGAGCGGCATGGGGTCAGCTTGCGGCGGGCGCCGTGTCCGCCGGCATCTGCGCTTCCGGCTCGGCCCTGCGACCATGCACGAGGCGGTAGAGCGCCGGCAGCACCAGCAGCGTCAGCACCGTCGAGGAGATGATGCCGCCGATCACCACGGTCGCGAGCGGCCGTTGCACCTCGGCGCCAGCGCCGACATTGAATGCCATCGGCACGAAGCCGAGGCTCGCCACCAAGGCGGTCATCAGCACCGGACGGAGCCTTGTCAGCGCGCCTTCGCGGATCGCGTCCTCAAGGCCGCCGCCGGACTCGCGGAGCTGGCGGATGAAGCTCAGCATCACCACGCCGTTCAGCACCGCCACGCCCGAGAGCGCGATGAACCCGACCCCCGCCGAGATCGAGAGCGGCATCCCCCGGATCAGCAGCGCCGCCACGCCGCCCGTGAGCGCCAGCGGCACCCCGGAGAACACGATGGCGGCATCCTTGCCCGACCGGAACAGCCAGTAGAGCAGCCCGAAGATCAGCAGCAGCGCGGCGGGCACGACCAGGCGCAGCCGCTCGGCCGCCGAGATAAGCTGTTCGAACGTGCCGCCATAGCTCACCCAATAGCCGGGCGGGACTTCGACCTCGGCGCCCACCTTCTCGCGCAACTCCTCGATGAACGAGCCGAGATCGCGGCCGCGCACATTGGCGGTCACGACCACGCGCCGCTTGCCGTCCTCGCGGCTGATCTGGTTGGGGCCGATGACGACCTCGACCTTGGCCACATCGGCGAGCGGCACGAACCCGCGCGGGTCGGCGCCATTGCCGGCCAGCGGTATCCGCAAGCGCCCGATTTCGTCGGCCTTGCTGCGAATGTCCTCCGGCAACCGCACGATCACCGGAAAGCGGCGGTCGCCCTCGAACATCTGGCCAGCTTCCCGGCCGCCGATCGAGACGGCCACCACATCCTGCACGTCGCCGATGTTGAGGCCGAGCCGGGCCAGCGCCGCCCGGTCGGGCGTGATCTGGAGCACGGGCAGACCCGTCACCTGCTCGACGCTGACATCCTGCGCGCCCTCGATGCCGCTCACCACGCCTTCGATCGACTGGCCGATCTCATGGAGCCGGTCGAGATCGTCACCGAACACCTTGATCGCGACATCCGCTCGCACACCCGACAGCAGTTCGTTGAACCGCATCTGGATCGGCTGGGTAAACTCATAATTGTTGCCGGGGATGGTTTCTGCGGCCGCCTGCATCTCGCGGACGAGCTGCGCGCGCGGCTTGCTCGGATCGGGCCATTCGCTGCGATCCTTCAGCATGATGAAGGTATCGGCGACCGAGGGCGGCATCGGGTCGGTCGCCACCTCGGCGGTGCCGATCTTGGCAACGATCCGCTCGACCTCGGGGAACTGCTTGAGCCGGGCTTCGAGCGCGGTCTGCATCCCGATGGCTTGCGTGAGGCTGGTGCCGGGGATGCGCAGCGCATGAAGCGCGATGTCGCCCTCGTCGAGATTGGGAACGAACTCCGATCCCATCCGCGTCGCGGCGAAGCCGGAGATCGCCACAAGGGCGATGGCTCCTGCGACGAACGCAACCCGCAGCCGCAAGGCGGCATCGAGCGCGGGCGCATAGAGCTTGCGCGCCCAGCCCATGAGGCGGCTTTCCTTCTCCTCGACCTTGCCGGTGACGAACAACGCGACCGCTGCCGGCACGAAGGAGAGCGACAGAATGAGCGCGAAGGTCAGCGCCATGACCACCGTGATCGCCATCGGGTGGAACATCTTCCCCTCGACGCCGGTGAGCGCGAAGATCGGCACATAGACGAGCGCGATGATGAGCACGCCGAACAGCGACGGGCGGATCACCTCGGAGGTGGCCGACGCCGCCAGCGAGAATCGCTCCTCGCGATCGAGCAGACGCCCCAGGCGGTGCTGCGCCTCGCCGAACCGGCGCAGGCAGTTCTCGACGATGATGACCGCGCCATCGACGATCAGCCCGAAATCGAGCGCGCCGAGACTCATCAGATTGCCCGACACGCCCGCGCGAAGCATCCCGGTGATCGTCATCAACATGGTGATCGGGATGACCGCCGCCGTGATGAGCGCCGCGCGGATATTGCCCAGCAGCAGAAACAGCACGACGATGACGAGCAGCGCGCCTTCGAGCAGGTTCTTCTCGACAGTCCAGACCGCCCGTTCGACAAGATCGATGCGGTCATAGATCGCCACGGCCTTCACGCCCGCCGGGAGTGCCTTGGCCGCTTCTTCAAGCCGCGCGGCTGCCGCGCGCGCGACGATCCGGCTATTCTCGCCGGCCAGCATGAACACGGTGCCCAGCACCACTTCCTGCCCGTTTTCAGTCGCGGCCCCGGTCCGCAACTCCTCTCCCATCCCCACATCGGCCACATCGGCGACGCGAATCGGCACGCCGCCGCGATTGGTGACAATGATCGACTTGAGATCGTCGATGCCCGAAGCCTGACCTGGCACGCGGACCAGATATTGCTCGCCATAGCGTTCGACATAGCCGGCACCGACATTGGCGTTGTTGCGGCCGAGCGCCTCGACCACATCATTGAGCGTCAAGCCATAGGCCGAGAGCCGGTCGGGCAGCGGCGTCACATGATATTGCCGCTCATAGCCGCCGATACTGTTGACCTCGGTGACGCCTGGCGTGTTGCGGAGTTGCGGCCGGATCACCCAATCCTGAAGCGTGCGCAAATCCTCTGGCGTGTAACGGCTGCCATCGGACTTGCGGGCGTTTGGCTCCGCTTCCAGCGTATACATGAAGATTTCGCCCAGCCCGGTCGCGATCGGTCCCATTTCGGGGATGACGCCTTCGGGAAGCTGGTCGCGCGCGGTCTGGAGCCGCTCGTTGATGAGCTGGCGCGCGAAATAGATATTGGTGCCATCCTCGAACACCGCCGTCACCTGGGAGAGACCGTAGCGTGACACCGAGCGCGTATATTGGAGGCCAGGCAGGCCGGCGATCGCTGTCTCGACCGGAAAGGTCACACGCTGCTCTGCTTCGAGCGGCGAGAAGCCGGTCGCTTCGCTGTTGATCTGAACCTGGACGTTGGTGATGTCGGGTGTGGCGTCGATCGGCAGGCGCTGGAAAGCCCAGACGCCGATACCGCACAGCAGCACGACGACGGCGAGAACCGCCCAGCGGAAGCGGATCGCGGCCGAGACGATATGTTCGAGAAAGCCCGAGCTTGCGGGCGCGGGGATGGTCTCAATGGTCATGGCTGGCCCCCGACTTGTCGATGTCGGCCCGGATCAGGAACGCGCCATCGGTCACATATTCGGTGCCGGGTTCGAGGCCGCCGAGCACTTCGGTCCATTCGGGCGTGCGGCGCCCGATCTCCAGCATCCGCACCTCATAGGTGTTGCCGACCTTGGCATAGACCACCTCGAAATCGCGGAACCGCTGGATCGCCTTGGTCCTGACCGCGAGCGGCACTTGCGCCTCGGCGACGGCGAACGATCCCTCAATCCCCATACCGGGGCGGAAAGTCTGCGAGGCGGATGCCGGCAGATGGACATGCGCCATCATCGTCTGGCTGGCGACGTCCGCGGTCGGCAGCACGGCCTCCACGGGCGCGTCGAGCTTCGCTTCGCCCGACAGGCTCCGCACGCTGACCCGCTGGCCTACGCGCACGCGCTCGGCGTCGCGGGGATAGACGAAGAACTCGGCATGGAGCTTCGTGGGATCGGCAATCACGAACAGCGCCCGGTCGCCGGTGGTGTCGCCGACATTGGCGTTCTTTTCGATGATGGTGCCGCTGATCGGTGCGGGCACCGCATAGGTCTGGAGCGAATGGCTGGACTCGACGCGCAGCAGGGTCTGCCCCCGGCTGACCCGATCGCCGAGCTTGCCGCTCATCCAGACGATCTGGCCCGGAAGCCGGGCGCGGACATCGGCCTTGCCTTCGGGCGTGATCTCGATGCGCCCGCCCATGTCGATCAGCTCGGCGACGGTCGCGGAACCCGCGCGCTCGGTCTTGACGCCTCCGGCCCGCGCCGCCTCGGCCGAAATCCTCGTGCGGCCCTCATAGGAGGCGTAGGTCCAGTTGTGCGTGCGGCCGCCCTCGACGGCGCGCACCTTCACGTGGAACGAATGCGGCTCGATCACCACACCGCCGCCGCGCAGATAGTCCTCCTGCGGGGTGAAGGCGAAGCGGTCGACCTTGCCGCCGAGGCGCGACAGCTCGATGGCAAGCTGCACGTCGCGCGGCGGCACGGGTTTGTCGCCACGATAGGGATAGACGTGGAACTCGGGATCGACGCCGTCCTCGAAGATCGTGATCTCGACCGCGAAATCGCCGTCGCGCAGCATCCGGCCGCGATGGGGGCCGCGTTCATACTCGCTGGCGGCAGCGTCGGCCTTGGGTTCGGCGGTTTCGGTCGTCGTCGGGGACTCGCCGCAACCGGCGAGCAGGACAAAAGCGAGCAGTGTGCCCGTGATAGGAATGGATCGTGTCATCAGCGGTTCTCCGCGCTGGCAAGAAGGGGAGCATGGCGGCCGGTCAGCCGGTCGAGACGGACGCCTGCGAGGTGGAAGCGGCGCAGCAGCTCGACCCGGCGCGAGCGCGCGTCGGTCAGGGCTTGGCTCGCCTGGTTGATTTCGAGGAAGGTGAAAGCCGTGCCGCCACGCGCGAAGCCATCGCGCACCAGCATCACGGCGCGTTCAGCACTGGGCAGCACCTCCCGGTCGATCCGGGCGATCTCGGTGGCAAGCGCCGCGCGCTCGGCCACAAGCCGGTCGACGTCGCGGCGGATTTGCGCTCGCACCACCGCGATCTCGGCCTCGGCCGCCTGGGCTTCGGCATTGGCGCGCGCGACATTGCCGCGATTTGCTGACCGGCTGCCCAGCGGGATCGACCCGCCGATCATGATGGCGACGTCATTGCCTTGACCGAAATGGCGCAGGCCCACGCGCGCGGTCGGGTCGGAGACATTGCCGGTCTCGGCGAGCCGGACCCGCGCGCCTGCCGCATCACGCTCGGCGGCGAGCAGCGCGATGTCAGGGCTGTCATCGTCCGGCGCCATAGCCGCGTCCACGCTGGCGAAAGGCGCCGTGTCGAGGCTGTAGTCGGCGCCGCCGCCCCACCAGGAAGCGAGCGTGGCGCGCGCGATGCGGGCGTTCTCTCGTGCCTGGTCGAGCGCGATCCGCGCTTGCGCCACGGCGGTTTTGGCCCGTTCGCCGGCGAACAGCGGATCGAGCGCGCGGTCCACGCGCCGGGCAGTCTCCGCTTCGACGCGCTGGGCAGCGGCAAGCCGTTGCTGCGCGATCGGGATCGCCGCTTCGGCCGCCAGCGCCTCGACCCATGCGGCTTGGACCTGCGCCATGAGATCGAGCATCCGAAGGCGATTGCGTGTCGAGGTCGCGTCGAGATCGGAACGGGCGGCGCCGATGCGGGCCTCGCGTTTGCCGCCGCGTTCCCAGGTGCGTTCATACCATGCGGTTGTCTGGGAGCGATCGACTGGAGAATAGGGGCCGGTGCCCATGAAATCCTCGACATCGACGCCGACGACATCACGCGGCCGCACATCGGCCTGGGTGATGGCGGCATCAGCCGCCTGGAGCCGCGCGGCATTGGCCGCAACGGAAGGATCGCCGGACGCGACGCGCGACAACGCATCGGACAGGCTGAGGGTCTGCGCCGCGCCGATCGAAGGCGCGGACAATGTGGCCAGCGCTGCGCTTATCGCAAGCGTGCGCCGCAGACGCGCCGATGGGCGCGCAACAAGAAGGGAAAACATGACAGAGACGGTCTCACGAGCAGGCGTGGCAGATGCCGCGCCTCATGTGACGCGGCGGCTCAGCTTGGGATCGCGAGGCTCTTGGGAGGTCGTTCGGGGCCGGAAATGCGCAAGCTTGGTGTCTGGTTATCCGGCGCAAACCCATGCAGCGCGCCGGACAAGACGAGTTGAGCAGCCTCCGCTGCAGCCGTCACCGGTACAGCCGATCCGCCATCGCCATGATGGTGATGGCTGCCGGGCAGATGGTCGGCCGGATCTTTGTCGCCGGGTTGGGGCGCGTGATGATCGTCGGCATGGTCTTGTATGATGGAAGTTTCGCTGAACAAGGAATGGTCGTGTTCGAACGAAACACCCGGCGCATGCTGGATCTTGTCGATAGACGTGGAGAGCGAGGTGCCGGCGAAGACGACGGCCAAGGCGATACAAAGCATCGCCCAAAACCGGTTCGCGAGGAAGAGCCTCGAAATGCGCATGGATGGGGTTCTAGCCGGTGAAGGGCGGTGGCTCAATCAGGAACTACTTCCCACGACATGGAATCAGATTTGGCCGGTGGAACGGTTAAATTTGGTTTGTTCGTTGGACGATGAATGCGCGAATGCGTTGCGTATCGCTCGATGCGCCGCTTCCAGCTTTGAGATCATGAACCGGCGAGCCATTCGCTCTCGTGCGGCTTTGATCTGAAGGATAAAGGCGGAAGACCAGTGGCCGTCTGCCATCAGCAAGCGATCGAGCCCGCCGCGATCTGTCCTGGCTATGAACCTTTCGATCGCTGGCGGTGCTTCAGGACCAAAAAGCGCGGCACCTACATCGGGATTGGTTTCGATGATGCCGCAAGCGGCGGCAAGCAGGCACCGGCGCAGGAGCGGCGATGCGGTGGCCAGCGGGTTGCGAGTGTCGCTCGAATAGAATTGGAGACCGATGTAACCGGGCGTCATCGCATCGCACGCGAAATCGTTCAGCGCGATATTCCGTGTCCTGCACCACCAATATTCGTCGTTTGGCGGCTTCTTGGTCAGGAGGCTGCAAACGTCTCGAACCTCGTTGAGGAGTTGGCCGGCCGACGTGAAGTTGAAGCGGAACTGGTCAGGGGTCCTACCCCTAATCGCGCCCATGCATTGCTGCTCGAACGCAATGATATGATCCCAGCGAACCCGGGTATCCTTCCCGGCATAAAGGGCCGGCGCCGAGGTTCTTTCCATCGGTTGCCAGCAGGCTTCGCAAATCATCCGCAGCGGACCGCGCGCGGGCATCGCAAATCGCCATGTCCGCGACCCGCAACCATTGCAACGATCCTCCAGCGGCCAGCGGTGCCGATGGCAAAAGCCCACGGCGGCCAGCACCCACTGACGCCGGACGTGTGCTGGCCGGTCGGATGCGAAATCTTCCGCGAGACACCGGCTGCACCAACTGACGTGCAACCGTGGTATCGGGATCAGCCCGGTAGAACTGGTTGACCCTGGGAGGTGTTCCCAGGCCAGAAAATCGGGCGGCAAAGCGGGATAATGTTTCGCGAGACTATGTTCGACCAAGCGCGCTGCCGACACGTTGAGGTCGTCGGCAGTCGCATTGATCCAGGCCATTGTCGGGCGAATATCCGGGTGGCGCCAGTCGCCCATGCGATCTCGGACAGCCTTTGGCGCCGGTAGCCCTCGCCCTCGGCGGGAATGGCGCTGACGCGCGTGCCAGGACGTCAGCAGTTCGTCAGCGAAAGGATATTCATGCCGCACGGCGCCGCAACGCCCGCTTGGTACTGGCGATGACTTGCATCGAGACGAGCGGGAGCAATAGTTGCTCATCATCGAAGCTGTCGGCGTCGATCATCTCGCGGCCGCTTCGGATCGCCGCGATTGCGACAGCCTCCATCAATCGGAATATTCGGCCTGTCACGCCCTCGCTCAATGCGATGACGCGCTGGCGGACATCAGGTTCATCGAGCAGGGAAGGGCGGCGCAAGGGCAGCAGACCGGCGAAGCTCGCCATGAGCTGGCGCAGGGCGTGATCGTTGCGCCATGGAGACAGCTCGAAGGCGGCGAAGCGGTCGGCGAGATTAGGATCGGTGAGTATCGCGATACGTGCATCTTCGGTGCCCGCGCACACGATCGGGATTCTGAGGTCGTTGGTCAGAAAGCGAATGGTGTTGAGAAAAATCCGCTGTTGGCGCGGCGAGCCTGCCAGCATCTTGTCGATTTCGTCGAGGACCAGCACCTTCGTCCCGAATTCCCCAAGGGTGCGACGAGCCAGAGAGCGCAGTGATCGCAGGGAGATATGGTCGAACTCGGAGTAGTTCATCGCCAGCATAAGCTCGGTGTAGAACTCGTCCTCGGTAGGCTGTGGCGGCATCTGCACCTTGACGACAGGCATGATCCTAAGGCCGGCGCCTTTATCATACCGGGTTGCGTGCAGCTCTGCGAAGCGATTGAGGATCTCGCTTTTGCCCATACCAGTGGAACCGAAAAGCAGGAGGCAGGGCATGCGGCCGCGCGGGGGATAGGTCAGCAGATCTTCTAGCCTGCCGAGCGCGGCTTCGGATTGTGGCAGCGATAGCCATCGATCGCGTCTCAGCCAGTCGATGCGTTCGTCGTCGGATAGCCCTGCCTGCTCGCGATATGCCGGAAACAGGTGATCGTAAAGGTCGGTCATAGTCGCTCCTCGATCTGGAATGGAACGATAGGCGCGCTATCCTCCGGCTCGGACGATACCGGCAAAGCCATTGAAGGGGCTGCGGTGGCAGGAGGAAGGCCAGCCTCCAGAGCATAGGCGATGCGCTGGGCGGATTTTCGCGCTGTCTTGGTCTTGTGGGCCGCTTCGAGGACGATGCGCCGCTGCTCGTTCACCATGTCAAACAGCGATTGCTCGTCGACGGCCTGGCGCCCGCGCTCGCGCAGTGCTCGCACTGCAAGGTCGTGCTCGAACTTCGTGATGGCAGGCCGTCGCCGATCACGAAGCGGAACCGTCAAATGCTCGGTATCGGACAACTCGACGTAAACAGCCGAGAGGTTGAGCGGATTATATTTGATCGGGAGCTTGTGGTCGCAGTTCGCGATGAGGCCGGCCAGACTGCCATGCCAGTAGAACGCATGGAACAGCTCGATCCCCTCGCGCCTGACCTTCCGCATCTCGAACGGGAGAAAGTTGAAAAGGAAGCGAGCGGGATCGGCGGGGAGCCGGAGCGGATCAGCGCGGTTGCCCAGCCCGTCGGCCCAGGCCGTGAGCGGCGGGACGCCAAGCTCGCTGTGAATCGAGCCATGATAGACGCCGACTTCGAGCGCGAACCACTGCTCGAACTCGCGCAGCGTCATACAGGCCCGGCCTTCGGCGTCATAGTCGCCTTTGGCCTTTATGTTTGCAAAGGTCGTACCGGGCAGGAGATGCACGGCGCCGACCGCGGTTCCGATCAAGCGTTCGATGTGGCCACCGTAGTGCGGCGTGCGCCGGGGGCGGTGCTTGAGGTCGATGCCATGCTGCTCGCAGCCGCGCTCGAGTGCCCGGGACCGAAACTCTGCGGCATTGTCGAGATGCAGAGTTTCGGGGATGCCGAAAACGGGATAGTCGAGGTTGATCTCCCGCTCCTGAAGCCAGGTTGCCTTCGGCAGGACTGCATGGCGGATCGCCATGCCTACAGACGTGGCTGAGGGTCTCTCAAGCGAGATGTAGAAGCCCGGAATGACCCGCGTCGCTACGTCGATCTGAAGGGTCAGCGTTGGTCGACCAAGCGGTTTGCGGAAATGCTCGTCGACGATGATGATATCGGCAGGTGTGTGGTCTATTTGTACGATCTGCAGCGGGTAGTCGGCAGTGTAAGATCGCGTCACGGGTCGATATCGATCAGATGCAGCCTTCGCACCGTCGCGCGCCCTGGTGAGGCGTTCTCGGTCAATCGCGGCAACGCGCGCGGCGATGGTCTTGCGTGTCGGGGCGCGAAGGCCGCGTTCATAACAGGCATGCCGAATCTCGCGTAGCAATCGCGCGAGGGTCGGCTTGGGGCGCGTCAAGTAGAACCGCTCGATTTCGGAGGCGACTACCTGGTCGATCTCCGGCGCCAATCGGCGACGCCCTTTGGGAAAACCTTCGGGCCGATCGACCAGGGAGCTGGTAACGGGCTCTGCGCGATAGCGGGCGACAAGCTCAAAAACGCGCGACCTGCTCAGGCCCAGCTCCGCGCTCGCATTCAACATCGCGGCGCGGGTAATCTTGGGCAGGCTGGCAAGCGAACGAATAGCCGGCTCGCGATTGCAAGCAATGCTCCAGGCTGTAGAATCCGCTCTCGTAAGAGCTGTGCCCGTTTCGGCCATGACCTATCCCCGATCTTGCCAGGGACTCGTGTTGCCGGGTCCACCGGTATTGTATCAGAAACGGGATGGACGGGCGAGAGTCCGGAGGTATTTGGGATAGATGAAGATTGAAAAACCTAGCAATTTCGGTCTGTCGGTTTGGTCAAGCTGACAGCTGAGGAGCGAGGCGCGTCGTGAGCACCGAAACCGCCCGGGAAGGGCCAGAAATCCCCGTAGCGCCGCCTGAGGCTGTCCTGCCGGCCGTCAGGGCGCCGGCCGACCTTGCGTGGACGATCGTGCAGATGCGCGCCGGCGAGCGCATCACCGTCAACGAGGGCCTGATCGCCGCCTATCAGGCCGCTTCATCGCCCCATAGCATCCGTGCGCTCAAGTCCGACGTCGAGGCGTTCGATGCGTGGTGTAGGCGCAACAACCGGATCGCGCTGCCGGCCACGCCCGAGACCGTGGCCGATTATCTCGACGCGCGGGCCGGGAAGGGGAGCCGGCCGGCCTCGCTATCCCGCTACAAGGCGTCGATCGCCAAGATCCACCAGCTGCTCGAGCTCAAGGATCCGACGCCGGCGCCGCTGGTGAAGCTGCGGCTCCAGACGGTGCGCCGCGAGAAGGGGGCTGCGCAGAAGCAGGCGCGGCCGCTGCGGTTCAAGGGCCCGGTGCGCGACGTCGAGCGCGACAAGGCGCGGGGGCTCAACATCCGCGCGCTGCTCGAGAGTTGTGGCGAGGATCTGCCGGGGCTGCGTGATCGGGCGCTGCTATCGGCCGCTTATGACACCGGGCTGCGCGCCTCCGAACTGGTGGCGGTCGCCATTGAGCATATTGAGGAGGCGATCGATCCCGAAGCGCGGCTGCTGCAGATTCTGCGTCATAAGGGCGATCAAGACGGGGAGGGGGCGACCGCCTACCTCAGCCCGCGCACCGTCGCGGCGATCGCGGCGTGGACCGAAGCGGCGGGGATCACGACAGGGCCGCTGTTCCGGCGGGTGCAGGTGCGGCGCTACAAGGCGCGGGCAGCCGTGCGCGGTCGGCCGATCGACAGCATCTCGGGCCGGGAGACGTGGGATCTGCGCAAGACGCTGTCCAAGCCGGCGGTGAAGGCGCGCGTCGAATATGACATCGGCACCGTGGCGCTGCACCCGGGCTCGATCGGACCAATCTTTCGGTCGATCATCGGCCGCGCGTTCGACCGTGGCGCGCTGCCCGATTTGACGGCGGACGATCTGGCGCGGTTGCTGAAGGGGATCAGTGCGCACTCGACGCGGATCGGGCTCAATCAGGACCTGTTCGCCAGCGGGGAGGATTTGGCCGGCATCATGGACGCGCTGCGGTGGAAGTCGCCGCGGATGCCGCTCGCTTATAATCGCAATCTCGCGGCAGAGCAGGGGGCGACGGGGCGCCTTATGGCGAAGATTGGCTAGTCATGACGGCCTAAATAGGTCTTTGGATGATGCCGTGCGACCACACGACGGCGGC
>CAZGVX010000043.1:0-20365 GCA_964529225.1 uncultured Sphingobium sp. | reverse complement strand
AAGGAAACCTGCGCCTCCCGCCGCCACGCTCGACATAAACTGCGACTGCAAAGAATACGTGTAATGTTGAGCTCAACATTACAGGAATTCGCGGGGAGAAAGGTCGATCTCAAGCGCTTCACGTTCGGCATCGGTAAGGTCGGCGAGGCGGCGATCGAGCATGGCTTCCGCAGTCGAGACGAGCTGCACCACCACGGCATTGCCTTCGGCAAGTGTCGTATCGATTGCCGGTAGCAGGCTCGGCAACTTCATCGAGAGCAGCAATTGCGCAAAGAACCGCTGCTTGGTGCCCTCGAAGATCGAGAGCGCCGCCGCCTTGGCCCCGGAGTTCAAGGTATCTCCGCTGTCGGCATCGACAATCCGGGTCGCCTCCAGAGCATCGCGCAGGTTGGCATGGATGATCGCCCAGGCTTCGGCATAGGCGTCGTAGACCGCGATCTGGTCGACGGAGAGGCAATGTTCGAGGATCTCGTATTCGACCCCGGCGAACGACAGCGCTCGCGCGGTGTAGAGCCCTAGCGATTTGAGATCGCGGGCGACTAGTTCCATTGCGGCAATGCCGCCATCGCGAATGTCGGCGACGAAGGCCTCGCGGTTGGCAAAGGCGGTTTCCGGTCCCCAGAGGCCAAGCCGGGTCGCATAGGCGAGATTGTTGACGTCTGACGCCCCGGTTGCCGAGGCATAGAGCACGCGGGCGCGCGGCAGCAGGTTCTGAAGCCGCACTCCGGCAACGCCTTGCTCCGATCCCTTGACCTTACCGCGTGAGCCTTCGCCGCCCGCGGCGTTGGCCATGGCGTGGGCTTCGTCGAAGACGATCACCCCGTCGAAGTCGTCACCCGCCCATTCGAGGATCTGCTCGAGCCGGGTCGCATCGCTGCGGCCAGAACGAAGGGTCGGATAGGTGACGAAGAGGATGCCCTCGCGCATCCCGACCGGGACCCCGAGCTTCCATTGCCCGAGCGGCTGGACGTCGATCGGCAGGCCCCCAAGTGCGCTCCAGTCGCGGCGCGCGTCTTCGAGCAGCGCTTCGTTCTTTGAAATCCAGATATGGCGGCGCTCGCCCCTCACCCAGCGATCGAGGATGACCGAGGCGACCTGCCGGCCCTTGCCCGCCCCGGTCCCGTCACCAAGGAAGTAGCCCATCCGGTAGGTCCGGCCATCGGCGCTCGCCTTCAGCACGCAGCCCTTGTCGTCGGGCTCGAACCTGCCCGAAAGATCGCGGGCATGGGCGTTTGCGGCATAAATCAGGGTCTCGGTCTGCGCGGCGGAGAGTACGCCTTTGGTGATAAGATCGGAAGGCAGCTGCGGCACCGCTTCGGGCACCGGCGCGGTGATCGAGCCCATCGCGACCGATTCCACCAGTGGCGTCGGATGTTCGACTGCGCCGGTGATCGCGATGCGGCTCGGTCGGTAAGGCAGATAGTGCCCGACCTGCTCGGCGATCGGCGCGGGCGCATCAAGCGGTTGGTAAGCCAGCGGCTGGATCGACGGTGCGGCCGCGACGGGCCGAACCACGAGCGGGACCGGTTTGCTCGGCTGTCCGACGAGCCGCAGCGGGAGCGCCGGTCTTTGGGCGATGATCGGCTCAGCAACCTGCCCCGTGCGATCGGGCAAAAGGCCGACCAGGAAGCAGAGCTCGGCAAAGTTCACCGGCTTGGCGATGACCGGACTATCGCCGCCATCGACCTTGTCGAGCACCAAGAGCCGGGTGGTGATCGAGGTGCCCTGCTTGACGAAACCGCGCTCGATCGCGGCGTTGAGCCGCAGCGCCACCGGGCCGGTGATCCCGGCAAGGAAGCGATCAGGCAAGAACCATTCGGGCATCACCGCGACGAGGCGACCGCCGGGGAGCAGCCGCTTCCAGGCCGAGCGTAGGTGCCGCGCACCGGTGCGTCCGTCGTGGCCGCGCTCAATCCCGTGCGAATAGGGAGGGTTCATCAACACCACGCTCGGCGCGATATTGGGCGAGAGCAGCTCGTCGATCAGCTCGCCATCGTATCCCGTCACCGTGGCTTCGGGGAACAGTGCTCCAAGGCATTCACGACGGAGCGGTGAGATCTCGTTGAGCGCGAGGCGCGCGCCTGCCTTAGCCGCCCAAATGCCCAGCATCCCAGTCCCGGCCGAGGGTTCGAGCGCCAATTCTCCAGCAGAAATCCCGCAGGCCCGGGCCGCGAGCCAGGCGATGCGGGGCGGCGTTGCGAACTGTTGCCATTCGATCTGCTCGTCGCTGCGAGTGGTCTGGCTCGGCACCAGCGCTTCCAAGCGAGAAAAGGTCCGATCGGCCAATTCAGGCGACACAGCGATGACGAGCTCGGACTCGTCAGCCAAGAATAGCACCTGGGCCAATTCGAGCGCGGCATGGGCATCTCGCACCGACCAGCGGCCTTCGGCATCGCTGCCGCCGAAATGCTCGCGCATTGTGGCGTTCAGCACGGCGCGGGAGATAGCCTGATCGGCACCGATCCGGGCAGCCAACGACCTTGCCGCAGCCAGCACCTGCGGTTCGGAGGGGATGGGAAAGGCGAGAGCGGGAGAAGCATGGGACATTGGAAACCTCCTGACGAGGCCCAAGTCCGTCTGGGGGCCTCAAAAGGCCCCAAGCCCCCTCTCCTCTCTGCTTGGCTCAAGGCGCCGCGCGAATCCGGAGCATCAGCACGTCGTTCCAGTCGTCGCCGGGTCGCTCGGGCCGCCGGGTGACGATCCGGCGCCCCTTGCAGGCATAGGCTTCACGCGCGCGCTCCTCGGCGAGGAGTCCACCGGCGTCGTTGTCAACGAAGAGATGCAGCTCGCGCACCGATTCCGGGATCGTGACCAGGCCGAACCGCTCGTTGCCCAGCGTCGCCCAGCAGGAAATGTCGAACATCTGCATCGCCGAGAGCGCGGACTCGTTGCCCTCGGCGAGTCCGAGCCTGCCATCGCGCGGATATGCCAGACGTACGGCACCCGCGCCCGGACTGCCGAGTGAGCGCTTGGGCTGCTCAAATGAGGCGAGGCGGTCACTGTCGGAATCGAGGAACGTCCGGTTCAGCGCCAGGATACCGGCGTCGTTGCGTACCGCTGCCACCAAGGCCGGTAGGAACCGCACCGCGCCCTTCGGGCCGAGCGGCATGTGCGGATGAAAGCGCAGGTCGGAAGATGAGATCGAAATGCCTCGCGCGGCAAGGTAGCGCTCGGCCGGGCTGCCTGCGAGTAGCGAGGCCTCGCGCCACAGTCTCAGCGCGTTGCGGTCAGCGATTTCGTGACGCGGCGCGGATGCGACCGGGCCGCCCGTCCCGTCGAACAGGTCCGAGATTCGCACCCCAAGCTTGGCCATGCCCTGCATGACTGCCTCGTTGGTGCAGCCGGCGAAGCAATGGACCAGGATCGCTCGCTTGCCGAGCGTGATGCTGAGCGAGGGGGTGCGGTCAGCGTGGGCCGGGCAGCAACACATGCCGCGCGAACGCGACCAGGTCCCGCTCAGCGCCTCGACAATCTTACGAGCGCGGGCTTCGAGCGTTTCGCGACCTTGAACATGGGACATGGGGCATCTCCATCATGACATGCCTCCACCCGCGCAGCCTCCGCTCTGCGCTACTGCCAATGCGTTTTCCTACACGAGGTGTTCTATATATGTTCTCACTCGATTCGGCCATAGAAGGATTCGAGATATGAGACTGAGTTGGGCAACGATCACAGCGGCGCTGGCGGGATTGGCGTTCGTCGTCCCGGCTCAGGCGCAGGAGGCAATGGCTGCTGAGGCTGCTGCTGCACCTGAGATGCGGCCTGACGGTTTCCGCATTGCCGAGGGGTCGAACGGTTTCCAGCTGGTGGAGCATGGGATTTGGCGCCAGCCTCTAGCCGCTTCGTCAGGGGCTCCGGTTCTCGAAGCGGGCCGGACCTACCTTCCCTATCGTTATGCAAAGCCCGAAGCTGGCGGGCCCTCAGGCTTTCGACGGGCAAGCTACCTTCCCCATGTTTATGCTGCCGAGGCTCAATATTCGCTGCCGAATGGTCTTCTCGACGCCCTGGTATGGACGGAATCCCGGTATAATCCTCTGGCGATCAGCAAGGCGGGTGCCGCTGGCCTCGGTCAGTTGATGCCTGGCACTGCCCGTGACCTTGGCGTTTCAAATCGCTTCGATCCAATGGCCAACATCTTCGGTGCGGCGCGGTATCTCCGCCAGATGCTCGACAAGTTCGGGGTAGTGCATCTGGCCCTCGCTGCCTACAATGCAGGCCCTGGCGCCGTCGAGCGAGCCGGCGGTATCCCACGCAATGGCGAGACACCGGCCTATGTGCGCGACGTGCTGCGTCATTGGCGCTTTTGAGCAGGGGGCAGTTGTGAGTTCCGGTCGAATACGCGTGTCGGGAATGCTGAGCCGCGGACGACGCGGAATGATCCTGACCACGAAATCGGACGAGGTTTGGATCGTCGAAAGCGAGGAAGTTACCGACGATCTCATCGGTTCGAACGTGACTGTTGAAGGCGTCGTTGCAGGCATGGATCGCCTACGCGCCGACTGGATTGGCGCGGACAGTCATCCTTCCTGATTCTGCGGCGGATATTTCGCGACGAGTTGGAGAAGCTCCCTGCCCCACAGTGCGAGAGCTTCGCGCTTCTCATTGGTGTACTGATGCCGATGATAAACCCCGGCGACACCGGCCATTGCCGAGCCCGACTGATGATTGAGAACAGCTTCCGAAACGACCAGCGGTATTCCAAGCCTCTGCAGCCCGGTTGCCACTGTCCGGCGAATGTCATGCATGGTGAAATGACCGGCGTCATAGCCAAGCTTCTCGTCCACGCTTGCCCTAATCCGCTTCCAGGCTTTTGAGAGCCCACTGACACTGTTTGTGTTGGTGACCTTGGACGCCAATAGAATTTGGGACTGCTTGTGGGCGTCGTCAGGAGCGATCCCCGCGGCCGCGAAGATGTCGGTGACGACTGTGAGTGCCTGGGCGGACAGCGGCACGACATTCGCTTTGCCGTTTTTCGCTCTGTCTCCTGGGACGGTCCAAACCTTCGCCTTGAAATCGAACTCGTCGCAAGTGGCGTCGAGCACCTCTCCCCGGCGCTGGGCTGTGAGAACAAGCATTTGCACGAGATGACCGAACGGATAGCCATCCTCGACAGCGGCTTGCCACAGTGCGGCGAGCTCTCGATCGCTGAGTACGCGGTCGCGAGGCTCACTTCGCTTCGGACGCCATGCATCCCGGCAAGGATTGGCTGGCAAATGCTCGAGTCTGGTGAGCGCCCAAGTGTAGAAAGTCGAAAGATGGCGATACACGATGCGCGCCATCGTCAGGGTTTCCTTGCCCCGCTCGAAGGCGATCTTCTCGACAAAGCGGCTCACGTCGCTTCGAGTGATGGAATCCGCGAGACGGTCACCCAGCTCGGGTTCGATGTACTTCCGGAAAACCCGGTCGAACTCCTTCGCGCTCCGTTTTTTGCCCTCGATCTGCTGAGACAAATAAATCTCGTAGAGCTCAGCGACCGTCCCGACGCCCTTCGAGCCCTTCCTTTTCGCGCCTGGCTTTCTGGCGATGTTCTTGCCCTGCTCAACATCGACCAGAAGGTCTCGCGCCTTCCGCCGAGCATTGGCAAGAGTGAAGCTCGGGCCATGTCGGCCGATCGTGACATTCAACCATTTACCTTGAACGCGCTTGCGCAAGATGTACGTCTTGATGCCGCTTGCACCCATCCGAAGCCGGAGCCCGGTCACGATGCCATCAGCAAGCTCAATTTGCCCGGTGGCAGGCGCCTTCAAGCCTGCGATCCGAGCGTCCGTCAAACCAACTTTGTTCGCCATATGTACCTGCTACCTTAGGTAGCTTTTGGTACTGGATACTGGCGAACATTTCAAGAACAATACGGACTATGAATCGCAGATTTCCGCCATTTTTGGACCCATGCGGATGCGCTAGGACCCTCTGATTGCAGCTCTTAATCAGCGGGTCCTAGGTTCGAGCCCTAGTGCGTCCACCATTTTCTTACCACATTATCAGTCACTTACGTCGAGGCCGGCAACAAGCTTGAGCCTCGGACGCTGCGAACTGTGACCATTTTTGTGACCTGGACTTTCCAGCTTTTCCGCAGCGTTAGACATTTTCGTGTCCGTGACCAGATTAATCAGCGGGTCTGTGACCGGAAATATTAGCTGGTCGGCGTAGGGCTGGAGGTGCTTCACCGACATATGCGCATAGCGGCGCACCGTCGTTTCCGACTTCCATCCCCCCAGCTCCTGAAGCACCCAGGTGGGCACGTCATTCTGCCGGAGCCATGTTGCCCAGGTGTGCCGTAAATCGTGCCAGCGGAAGTTCTCGATTCCGCAAGCCTTCAATGCGGCACGCCACGTTCGCGTGTTCGCCGACCGGAGCGGAGCGCCCCGGTAAGTGAATATATAGGTGGCATGCTTGCCCCGTTGCCGTTCCAGAACGCAAAGGGCCGCCTCGTTCGGGGGAACGCCGAGCGCCTCCCCGTTCTTGGTCTCACCATCTCCGATCATGGCGATGCGACGGGTCATGTCGACCTGCCCCGCCGTAACCTGAGAATGTTCCCCTGACGCAGGCCAGTCGACAAAGCGAACAGCACCTCCGCACGCTTGCGCGAAAGCTGGGAAAGCGGCAGATCAGCGAGGCAGGGTAGCCGCCATGACCCCCTGCCCCCGATGCCCGCCATCCTGCAAAGGCCGCGCAGTGACAGACATCCGCCCGTTCCAGATATCCATCGACCAGTCGCGTATCGACGATCTGCATCGCCGGCTTGATGACGCTCGGTTGCCCGAGCGGGAAACGGTGAGCGATCGTGCGCAGGGCGTGCCCCTGTCGGTGATCAGCGATCTCAGGGCCTATTGGCGGGACCGCTACGACTGGCGACGCTGCGAGGCGAGGCTCAATGCGCTGGGGCAATCGGTCACGACCATCGACGGGCTGGACGTGCACTTTCTGCACATCCGCTCGCCCGAAACCAATGCATTACCGATGGTTATGACGCACGGCTGGCCGGGATCGGTCATTGAGTTTCTCAAGGTCATTGAGCCGCTGACCTGTCCGCGCGCGCACGGCGGAGAGCCGAGCCAGGCGTTCCATCTCGTGATACCCTCGCTCCCCGGCTTCGGTTTTTCGGGCAAACCCGGGGAGGCCGGATGGGGCGTTGAGCGTATCGCCAAAGCATGGGTCGAACTTATGCGCCGGTTGGGCTACGACCACTTTGTCGCGCAAGGGGGAGACTGGGGGGCATCCGTGACGACGGCGCTCGGCCGTCTCGGGGCGCCGGAGTGCATCGGCATCCATGTGAACATGCCGTTGGGCTTTCCTGACAAGGAGGACTATGGGGATGAAGGCCCAGACGCCGCACAGGCGCTGAAGCGCCTCTCTGCCTATGGCCGGGAAGAGTCGGGTTACGCGAAAATTCAGGCAACGCGACCACAGACGCTGGGCTATGCGCTGGCGGACTCGCCGATCGGGCAAGCCGCATGGATCGTCGAGAAGTTCTGGGCATGGAGCGACAGCGGCGACGACCTTTGGTCGACATTCACGCGCGACGAAATTCTCGATAACATCATGCTTTACTGGCTGGGGAATGCCGGCGCGTCTTCGGGCAGGCTGTATTGGGAAAGCCTGGCGACCGGGTTCAATCCGCACCGGACCCCGATCAAGGCTGGCTGTTCGATTTTCCCGCGCGAAATCTTCGCGCCGCCGCGACACTGGGTCGAAAAGCAGTACACCAATCTCGTCTATTGGTCTGAAGTGGATCGCGGAGGCCATTTCGCGGCGCTCGAGCAACCTGAACTTTTCGTTCAGGAAGTCCGCAATTGCTTCGCACTCTGGCGTTGAGGCCGCGCGTTCAACCTTGGTCGTAAATGTTATGAGCCAGCGCGAGCCGTTCAGGGTCAGAAGCTGGCCTGCCCAAGCGACCGCGGCTTGGCGAACGGAAGGGACGTCGACAGGCCACCATCGACGACAAGCGCCTGACCGTTGATGTAGCTGGCCTCGTCCGACGCAAGAAACGCCATGGTCCGCGCGATCTCTACCGGCTCGCCGCCCCGCCGCAGCGGGTTGAGCTGACCAATCATCTCTTCGCGGCCTTTGGCCCTTGCGCTATTGTAAACGTCCTGCGTCATGCCGGTTTCGATGAGGCCCGGGCACACCGCGTTCACGCGGATGCCGGATCCGGTCAGCTGCTGCGCCGCGCCTTGCACCAGATTGATAACCCCCGCCTTCGACGCCGAATAGGCAAGACCGCCTGCCCCGGCCCGTAATCCCGCGACAGAAGCCGTGCAGATGATGGCGCCAGGCCGTCCTGCATCAAGCATCGCCTTCGCCCCATGCTTGATGGCAAGGAAAGGCCCGATCAGGTTCAATTGCAAAAGCCGTTGCCAGTCCTCGGCATTCTGTTCGAAGAGGCCCGCCATGCCGCCGCTGATCCCGGCATTGGCACAAACGATGTCCAACCTGCCATGCCGTTCCACGGCCGCAGCCACGATCGCAGCGACATCCCGCTCATCGCCGGCGTCTCCCCGCACATTCTCGATAGAGCCAGCAGATGAGGGCGCCTCATCACCGAAAGGGTTGATATCGACGGCGAACACATGCGCGCCCTCGTCCGCGAAAAGCTGGACCGCGGCTTTGCCGATCCCCGACGCCGCGCCAGTGACGATCACGATCTTGCCGGCGAAGCGCACGCTCACAGGATCCCCTTCACCATGCTGCCACCATCGATGACGAGTTGCTGGCCGCACATGAATGCGCTTGCCTTGGACGCAAGGAACACTGCCGCGCCTGCAATCTCACCCGGCTCACCGATCCGGCCAAGCGGCGTCGCCCCCTCGAGTTTCGACATCGCATCGGGATCCTCCCACAAGGCACGCGCGAAATCCGTTCGGATGACCCCCGGCGCGATCGCATTGACACGAACGTTGTGCGGACCGAACTCAAGAGCGAGATTGCGCACAAGTTGGAGGTCGGCCGCCTTCGAGATATTGTAGGCGCCAATGACAGCCGAACCCTGCAGTCCGCCAATCGAAGAAATGACGATGATTGATCCGTCCCGGCGATCGATCATCTCGGGGGCCACCATCTGGATCAACCAGTGATTGGCCACGACGTTGTTGTTCAGGATCTTGGTAAACTGCTCATCGCCGATCCCGCTCATCGGACCATAATAGGGGTTGGTGGCGGCATTGCAGACCAGAATGTCGATTTGCCCAAGCCGTTGCCGGGTCTCGTCCACCAGCGCTTGCAGCGCGGATTTGTCGGATATGTTGGCGGCTATCGCAATCGCACAGTCCCGGCCCCGTGCCGATACGATGGCGCTTGCGACTTCGTCGCATGCTGCCTGCCTTCGGCTGGAGATGACAACACTCGCGCCGGCTTCGGCCAAGGCTTCCGCGATGGCTCTCCCGATCCCGCGCGATGAGCCGGTTATGAGAGCGACCTTGCCGGTCAAATCGAACAGTTCCATGAAATTCCTTCTATGCGTCAAGTCGCACGCTCAGCTTTCGCGACGGCTCGATTGGCAATGCCGTTTTGTATGTAACCTGCTTCAGCACAAGGTTCGACCGGATACTGGCAACCCCCTCGATCTTGGAAAGCTTCCTCGAGATCAGCCATTCGAGCTCCTCGACATCCCGGACCACAACGCGGAGGAGAAAGTCGCACTCCCCCGTCATCCAGTTGCATTCCATGACCTCTGGAAGCATTTCGACAGCGGTCTGAAAATGCTCGAGTGCCGCGCGCGGCTGCTTGTCGAGCGAAACCTGTATATAGGCGTTGACCTCCAACCCCATCATCTTCGGATTCAGCAGCGTCACCCGGCGCGAGATAATGCCGGTCTGCTCCAGCTTCCTCACTCGCGTGAGACAGGGAGAGGGTGACAGGTTAACCCTGTCTGCAAGTTCCACGTTCGTGAGATTTGCGTCCCTTTGCAGCTCGTTGAGGATTTTGATGTCTGTTCTGTCGAGCGTGAGCATGTTCGTCATTGCCAGCCTTTCTTCACCTCAGGCGGTCCGAGCGGCAAATCCGACGGGCGATCAGCAGATAATTCCGCGAACCAGTCCATCGCGATTATCGGCGTTTCAATTCGTCGGCATTTTGCCAGAACCACGGCAGAGTATATCCCGGACGGATAGTGGCAGGATTCATACGATTGCCAAATGATATCGCAAAATGGACAAAATGGGGCTAGGAGGAGCATCGAAGGAGACTAACCGAAATGTCCGAGATGGCGCCTATCGCTGGCCACGCTGCCACCAGCAGCGCCGTCAACGCAGAGATCATGAGGCCGTGGAGCGTCGAGGGTCTGCGTGTAAGCTTCGCATCGTTCGACCCGGACGAAATGCCACGTCCGGTGATCTCCACCGAAGTACCGCGCAAGGCAAATGACGACGAATTGCCCATCCACAAGCATCGAAAGGGCCAACTCGTTGTCAGCGCCCAAGGATCCATCGCATGCAGGACCCTCGACGGAATCCGGATCGTCCCGTCCAACGGGGCTGTCTGGGTCCCCGGCGGCGTCGCGCACAGGATATCGATCCCGGACGACGGACGGTCCTATTGCATGTTCATTGACCCCAATGTGGCGCCGCTTCCAGATACCTGCGCGACGTTCTCGATTAACCCTATGCTGCGCGAGATGATCGTGCACATGGCGAAACTCCCCGCGCTCTATCCCCTCGAAGGCCCGACGAGCCGACTAGCGCAGGTCATTCTGGACGAGTTGGCGCAGATGAAGGCGGAACCGCTGCACTTTCCCATCAGCACGCATCCCAAGATCCAGCTCATCGCTGCGGCTCTTCTGGAGGCGCCCGACGACCGCAGGACGATCGGGGAGTGGGCGCGAAAGGTGGCAACGAGCGAGCGCACCTTGGCCCGGCTCATCCTCAGGCACACGGGTATGACGTTCGGCCGCTGGCGCCAACAGCTCCATATCGTTATCGCAGTTCAGAAGCTGGGCTTCGGGGCTACCGTCCAGACCATATCGCAGGACCTCGGCTACGACTCGCCGAGCGCCTTCACCGCGATGTTCAAGAAATATATGGGCCAGCCTCCACGCCGATATCTTCAGACCCGTGCAGACGCCGTTGCGCAATGAACCGCGGCAACCGAAATTGCTGCGCCGGATCACCCAGCCCCCGGGCAGCCTCCAAATGGATCCGCGCACGGCGCAACAATGTTCCGCGCCTTCGCCCCACCCCCCTCATATTCGGTAGGTTCTGCTGACCGCTTGGTGAGACCGTTCTTTCATCGAAAGATTCGGCTTGGGGCCGGAAGGAGCGGTAAAGTGACTATCAATTTTGGGTTCTGGTCTGAGCAGGAAACACAGGTCGGTCAAAGCTACGCGAGACGCCTGCATGAACTCGTCGACGAGGCGGTGTTTGCCGAGAAGATGGGTTTCGACCTGGTGGCGCTGTCCGAGCAGCATCTCGCCCTGGGCGGCATATCCAGTTCGGCGCCCGAAGTCGTATACGGCCATCTTGCAGCCAGGACATCGCGGATCCGGCTGCGTCCGTCCGTGGTGCTCATGCCAAAAAATTTCAATCACGCGCTGCGCAGCGCCGAGCGCGCCGCAGTAACGGACATTCTCTCCCACGGACGCTTTGAGCTCTATTGCGGCCGCGCGAACACCACGATCGCGATGCGCGGGTTCAACGTCGATCCCTCCGAGACGCAGGAGCAGATGGAAGAAGGCATGGACCTGATCCGTGAGGCATTCACCAACGACGTCTTCACGTTCAAGGGCAAGCACTATCACGTTCCGCCGCGCATGCTTGTCCCCAAGCCGCTGCAGAAGCCCTATCCGGTCATGGGGATCGCCGCGACGAGCGAGCGCAGCCATGCCTGGGCTGGCCAGCAGGGCCTGGCTGCCATGACCCACAGCCTCTACAAGGGTTGGGAAGTCCAGTCCAAGTTGATCGAGACGTATAAATCCAGCTGGCAGCGTGACCCCAAAGGTCCTTTGGACAAGCCGCGGATCGGCATGCCGATCTTCATCGGGATCGGCAATACGGACCAGGAAGCCTATGATGTGTATTCCGGTCCGCTCAAGCATTACGCCCGTATCTCGACCAGCGGCTATCCCAAGCTTGCGCAACTGTCGAAGGACTATGCCTACATGGCGGAGGGTGCCGAGGCGCTTCAGCGCGCAGCCGAAGACTGGGATTATCTTATCAATGATTCCGCCAGCCTGGTTTGCGGCAGCCCCGATACGGTTATCCGTCAGCTGGAACGCTTTGTCGACCTCGGGATTGACGAGATCCTCTTCCACCTCGATTCGGTGCCACATAGCGAAATCATGAAGGCGATCGATCTGATCGGCCGTCACGTCATCCCTTACTTCAAGGATCGCAACAACGTCGTGCGTCATTACGACGACGTTCTCGACCAGATCCGGTCCATGCGCGATCCGGTTGCGGCGGCGTGACCTCCATTACGATCAATCGGAGAATTTCCACATGAAAGACCGCGCCTACGAAGGGCTGAATGTTGAACTCCGCGAGTCCGGAGTGGCCATCGTCACACTGAATCGTCCGGAAATCCTCAATGCGATCAGCTGGCCGATGCATTCCGCACTTGAGGAAGTCTTCGTCGACCTCGACAACGATCCGAGGGTGAAGGCTGTCGTTCTCACCGGCGCCGGGCGCGGATTCTGTTCGGGGGGCGATCAGAACTCTCTCGACGATGGCTTGCACACCATCTCGCCCACTCGGTCCGGGCGACATCTCATCCGCAACATGCTGGAACTGGAAGTGCCGCTGATCGCCGCCGTAAATGGTGTCGCTGTTGGCCTGGGTGCCACTATCGCGCTGTTCTGTGACGTCATCTTCGCGGACCCCAGTGCCCGCTTTGCCGACACCCATGTGACGGCCGGCGTTGTCGCCGGCGACGGCGGCGCGATCATCTGGCCGATGCTGCTCGGCCCTGCGCGCGCCAAGCATTATCTGATGACGGGGGATTTCATATCGGCGGAGGAGGCGGCTTCCGCTGGCATGATCAACAAGGTCATAGCGGACGGCAAGGTGCTCGACCATGCTATCAATTATGCGGAGATGCTCGCAAGCGGCCCGCGCGATGCGATCGTCTGGACCAAATATGCAGTCAATAAGCTCATCAAGGAGCAGGTTCACCTGAACCTCGACACCGCCGCCGCTCATGAGATGCTGACATTCGTCAGCCCCGAGCGCAAGGAAGCGGTCGCCGCCTTTCGCGAAAAGCGTAAGCGTTTTGCCGAAGGCGACAGCTGAAGTGGCCACATCGCATCCCGTCCTGCCCTCCTCGTTCGAGCACGATACGCTCCCGTCCCTGTTGCGCGATCGTCGCGACAGCGTCGGCGACAACGCCGTTTTCTCTCAGAAGCGGTCAGGCGAATGGTGTTGGACCAGCTGGGAAGCCTATGCTGCCCAGGTTTCACGCCTTTCGCGCGCGCTTCTCGATAATGGTCTGAAAAAGGGCGACTATGTCGCGATCATGGGCGATGTTTCGCAGGACTGGGTGGTGGCCTTTCTCGCAACGGTCTGCGCTGGCGGCGTTGCTGCGGGGATTTACTTTACATCCTCGGCGGAAGAAATCGAATATTACCTTGGAGATACCAAGAGCAGGTTCCTCTTTGTCGCTGGAGAGAAGGAGCTGCGTGTCGCACTTCGCGCCAGTCAGACGGCCATGCTCGAGAAAATCATCGTCTTCGATAGCGACGTGATATCCACGGACAAGGTCGTTTCACTCGCAGACTTCGTGTCCTCCGCTCAACCTTCCTCTTCGCTGCTTGACGAACAGGCCGCAACGGCAAATGCCGACGACATAGCCTGCATCGTTTACACTTCGGGAACGACCGGGAATCCAAAGGGAGCAATGCTGAGCCATCGCTCCCTGATCGAAGGCGTTGCGACCACCCGCTGTTTCTGCCCCGCGCTTTTCACCGAAGTCCAGCGCGTGGTCGTGCACCTCCCCATATCCCACGTTGTTGGCCTGGGCCAAGGGGTCGTTCTTCCACTGATCAGTCAGGTCGTTCCCTATTTCGGCGAAACAAGCGCGGATTTCGCAGCGACGATCCGGGAGGTGAAGCCGACTTACTGGATGGTGCCCCCGCGATTCTATCAACGCTATGCCGCTGAACTCGCCAGCAAGATCAACGCCTCCAGCTCCGACATCAGGAAGTCCTATCACCTGGCGATGTCGGTCGGGCAAACGGCGCTCGCTGACCGTCAGGCTGCCGATCCGGACAGTCATTTCGTTCAGGCGCTCTTCGAGATCTGCCGTCAGGAGGTCTTCCTACCGCTACTGGCTGAGATCGGTCTCGACCAACTGAAATATGCCTATACGGCTTCGGCGCCGATGCCGCCCGACGTGATGAAACTATGGCAGACCTGGGGCGTCAACCTCAAGGAATGCTATGGGCAGACCGAACTGGTTGGAGCCAATGCCGCCCAAGTGAGAGACTGGTCTCACGCAGGTACAATCGGAGAGCCCATTGCCGATCCGCGCTGGAAGACAAGGATTGCTGGCGACGGTGAAATGCTGGTCAGCGGTCCCGGGCTCTTCGTCGGGTATCTGAACAAGCCAGATGACACAGTCGACGCCCTTCGCGACGGATGGCTCCATACAGGAGACATCGTCGAGGCTCGGCCCGACGGCCAGCTCGCACTTGTCGACCGCAAGAAGGAAATCATCAATACGTCCGGCGGCAAGTCGATCAGTCCGGCGCAGATTGAGAATGAACTGCGACAGAGCCCCTTCATCTCCGAAGCGGCGGTATGTGGTGACGGGCGGAAGTATCTAGTCGCCCTGATCGAAGTTGATCGCATTGCTATCACGGACTGGGTCAAGGGCCGTGACGATGCGATCAGGGACTATTCGGACCTATGCACATCCGAGGCGGTTGTTCACCTGATCGAAGGCGAAGTCGCAAAAGCCAACCAGAAGCTGGCGCAGGTCGAGCAGATCAAGGCTTTCCGCGTCCTGCATGAAGAACTGACCGTTGAAAATGGCGTCATGACCGCGACACGGAAGAAACGCCGTAAAAATCTGAACGCTCGCTACAAGGACCTGATTGACTCCCTGTACGACGATTCAGAGGATATTTTGATCCGTAGAGCGTTGTCTTAGGCCAATGCGCGCGCCACTTCCCCTGCCCAGCCCCCCTTCCTCTTCAGAAATGTCCGTGCGCGTATGATGGACTCGCACCCAGCGGCGCAAGGATCAATCCTTTCGTCCACGGCCGAGATCATTGAGGAGGCCCGCAACGGACGCATGTTCATCCTCGTCGACGACGAGGACCGCGAGAACGAGGGGGACCTCGTTATTCCGGCACAGATGGCCACGCCATCGGCGATCAATTTCATGGCCAAGCACGGTAAGGGGCTGATCTGCCTGGCCCTCGAAAAGAAGCGAGTCGACCAGCTTGGCCTTGAGATGATGAGCCAGAATAATCTCGCCCGACACGAGACAGCCTTCACCGTTTCAATCGAAGCGCGCGAAGGTGTTTCGACCGGCATTTCAGCAGCAGACCGGGCGCGAACGATTGCGACGGCCATCGACTTCGCGAAGGGGCCCGAGCACATCGTGACGCCTGGCCACGTCTTTCCGCTGATCGCAAGGCCGGGTGGTGTTCTCGTCCGTGCTGGCCATACGGAGGCGGCCGTCGACGTTTCGCGGCTCGCCGGGCTCAATCCGTCTGGCGTTATCTGTGAGATCATGAAGGACGACGGGACAATGGCCCGCCTCGATGATCTCATTGCTTTTGCGCGACTTCATGCGCTCAAGATTGGCACAATCCGCGACCTGATCGCCTATCGGCGCCGCCATGATCACGATATCGAGCGGCTCGAGACTGCGACCGTCAGGAGCAAATGGGGCGGAGATTGGACTGCAATCACGTTTCGCAACAAGGCTGTCGATTGCGAAGCTATCGCGCTGGTAAAGGGTGCTGTCCACTCGGACCAGGCGACGCTGGTACGAATGCATGCCTTCGACCTTTTCGCGGACGCGCTGGGCCATGCCGATGATCGGAGCAGCTTGCTTTCACGCGCGATGGAGGTGATCGCTGCGGATGGAAATGGCGTCGTGGTGTTGTTCAGCCGCGACGTGTCGATGTCTCGCCTCCTCCGCGTTAAAGCAGGCGAACCGTTGGCTGATGTCAAGGAGCTGCGCGACTACGGCGTAGGCGCACAAGTGCTGGCCGAATTGGGGATCCACGACATGATCCTCCTCACCAATTCTCGCAATAGTCCGGTCGCCCTGGAGGCCTACGGGCTCAATATCGTGAAGCGTCGAAGCATTTAAGGTGACCCCATCAAATTGACTGTAACGGATCAGATGCCGCCAGTAGCTGTCATAGCCACGATCGTTGACGTTGTCAGTGTGTTGACAGTGGCCTGACGCGAACCTCCCGATTTTCCCGTCCACACGACGCAGCATGCAGCAGTTTGTTCCGCATTCACAGGCTTTCAGCCGCAAGATCGGAACCTCATGCTGTAACAGCTATGGGAGCTTGAATGATCGAAGCGGTCTTGTCGGTATTCGCCCGTTCACGCTGACGAGTATCGCCAAAACATTCCGGTAAAATATATGGCCTATTATAATAACATAATTGCAAATTATAGTTTCGCAGGATTTTGAGCGTCCGTTTTAATGATATAAGTTTGAATTGTTTGTTTATTATTATGATGTTCAGTGGCGAAATATATCCATTATCATGCGATATAGGGATTATTTTGCCAAGTTCAGCGTGCTTAATTTGCAGATAAGGGGAGTAACATGAGAAAATATTCGATTTTGATGATTTGCCTGTCCACGACGACATCGATAGGAGTACTTGCCTGCACAGCATCGTCCGCTTGGGCGCAGGAGCAATCGGACACGGCAGGCGCTGAAAGCGGTCAGAACCTCGTTTCTGGCGAGATCATTGTCACCGCACGCAAGAGAAACGAACGTCTTCGCGATGTGCCAGAGACAATTACCGCCTTTTCTTCCGAAGCTTTGTCGAAAGCCGGGATTGCAAATGTCGATGACATCGGGCGCCAGCTTCCGAACGTGGTTCTCAATCGGCGCGGCGACAATGAACCAAATGCCGTCATCCGTGGCGTAGGCGGCTTCGGGAATACACAAGGTGTCGGCTTCTATATCGATGACGTTCGCAACGTCACCGATCAATCCGCAAGGCTGATCGATCTTGAGCGCGTGGAGGTGCTGAAGGGCCCGCAGGGAACATTATACGGTGGCAGCTCGATCGGTGGCGCAATCAAGTTTGTGACCAAGAAGCCTTCCTATGACGGTATTGAGGGGCATGTCACCGTTGAGGGCGGCGGCCAGGAAATCCTTAACCTCGAGGGCGCGGTCAACATACCGATCACCGAGGGTATCGCGGCCGTTCGCATTTCCGCCTACGCTGATTCAAACGGCGGTTATCTCACCAACCCGCTGATTGTTGATACGCGCCCCGATGAAAGCAAGGAATACGGCGTCCGTGGCACGCTGCGGTTGAATCCCGGCGAGAAAACGGAAATTCTGGCAACCCTTCGCTACATCCGAATGAATAATGGTGGCTACCCCTACTACCCCACCAGCGGGCCTTCGGAATATTCGTTCAACTCCCCGGGTATAACGAACGGGTTCAACCGCAAGCAGGTTCTGGGCGGTATCCTGGCTATCAACCATGATCTCGACTTTGCGACGTTTACCTCGCTATCGTCATATACACGGCGCGAAAACCGCATCCTCTGGGATTTCTCCCTCACGGGCGACCCCGAGACGTCCGTTGTCGCGTCGCAGGATGATCCGGTTGGATCGGATGTCGTGACGCAGGAGTTCCGCCTCGCGTCCAATGGAGACGGGCCGCTCACATGGTTGGCCGGACTCTACTACAGCTCCTATTCGAACTACGATCTGCTGAGTCAGGTTGATCTGTTTTTTGGCACACCGGTGATTGGTGAACCGAATGTGCCGGACTTTTATGATACCGAGACCTTGCAGCGGACCTATGCGGGCTTTGCCAATATCGGATATAAGGCAGGCGGATTCGAAGCCAATGTCGGTGCGCGCCTGGACCATTCAACGTTCAAGGGCACTGACAACGCCACAGGGCAAATCGGCAAAATCGATAAAACCATTGTGTTGCCGAAGGTATCGTTGGCCTACAAGCCTTCGCGCAACCTCATGATCTACGCTTCGGTCTCCAAGGGCTACGAACCCGGAAAAGTTCCGGTTTATGGCGACGGCGCTTTCCAGCCCTACAAGGCGGAGACATCTCTCAACTATGAAGCAGGCGTCAAAGGAGAGACGTTTAACGGTCTTTTCCAGTATGAGCTGGCGGGATTCTACATCACATACAAGGATCGCCAGTTTGAAAATCGTGTAAATGAAGACGGCATCATCGTCGAAAAGATCGTCAATGTAGGCGATTCAGAGTCTTACGGCGTCGAGTTTTCGGGGACGCTGCGACCCACGGATGGCCTGACGATATCGGGCAGTGCTGGATACCTTCATTCAACCTGGGACAACGCGATCTTCAACCTGGTAGATGTGAGTGGCAATAGAACTCCTAACGCCCCTCGCTTTACCGGAACGCTGAATGTTGACTATTCGAAACCGGTATCCGACAACCTGAAAATCGGTTTGCGGGCTGACATCGTTCACAACAGCGGTTTCTTCTGGGACATTCCAAATCGAACGCAGCAGGACGACTACAATCTGGTTGGATTCAGGCTGTCGCTTGGAGACATTGATGACAAGTGGGAGCTTTCAGCTCGGTTGGTGAATGCTTTCAATGAAAAGTATAATTACGAGTATCAGGATCAGATCAATTCGGATCTCGATGAGTCCGGCGTCTGCAACCTGTGCAGCAATGCACGCATAGGCCAGCCACGCCTGTATACCCTTTCCTTCTCTTACAAGTTCTGATCGTGAAATAAGGGGAGCGTCGCGAGGCGCTCCCCTCCCGTAGATGGCGCAAGTGCTGCGGGAGCGTTGATGATCGGGTCATTAGTTTCTGAAAAGGTGTATGACACCTCATGTATCATCGCTATCCCCTCGCCATCCTGTTTCTGATCTACACGCTGAACTTTCTGGATCGCCAGATCGTCAACATCCTTGCTGAGCCCATCAAGCGCGACCTTCATCTGGCCGACTGGCAGTTGGGATCGCTGACGGGTCTGGCTTTCGCGCTCTTCTACGCAACCCTGGCATTGCCTATCGCGCGGCTCGCGGAACGCTTCGATCGGGTGAAGATCATCGCCGTCTCCGCGATCGTCTGGAGCCTCTTTACCGGACTGTGCGGTCTCGCCGCCAACTTCCTGCAGTTGTTCCTTGCACGTATCGGCGTAGGCGTGGGCGAAGCCGGATGCACCCCTGCTTCTCATTCGCTGATCAGCGACTATGTGCCGCGGGAAAACCGGGCGTCGGCGCTGGCGATTTTTTCTTTGGGCATTCCGGTAGGATCACTGATCGGGATGACGATCGGCGGATTGGTCGCGGACAGCTTCGGTTGGCGCGCGGCGTTTCTCGTGGTCGGGCTTCCCGGCATCGTGCTGGGCCTGGTCGCCCTATTCACCCTGCCAGAACCACGGCGATCGGCGGCGGGCATCGTTCCGCCCGTGGCATCGTCCAGCCTGAGGCAGGCCTTGGGCGAATTGCGCCGGAACCGAACCTACATCTGGCTGACGACAGCCATGGCGGCGATGTCGTTCGTTACCTACGGCCACTTTGCCTTTCTGAGTTCCTTTTTCCTGCGCAACCACAGCGATGGCCTGGGGCATCTGTCGGAACAGTTGCACAACAGCATCGGCCTTTCGCTTGGCGCAGTAGGGTTCATGGGCATATCGCTAGGCCTGATCTTCGGCGTTTTCGGGGCGATCGGAACCTGGCTTGGCGGGGCTCTCACCGATCGCGCAGCGCGCGTGGACAATCGGGCTTATGCGACGATACCGGCAATCGCGGCCTTCCTGCTGCCGCTTTCCATGGCGGTCACCTATTTTGCGCCCGGCGTTCTCGTCGCCCTGCTGCTGCTCAGCATACCCATCTCGCTTCAGGCGGTTTACTATGGGCCGCTATTTGCCAGCGTTCAAAGCCTCGTCCAACCGCACACCCGGGCAACTGCTGCAGCGATACTACTGTTTTTTGCCAATCTGATCGGCCTTGGCATGGGTCCGCTCGCGGTCGGTCTATTGAGCGATCTTGTCGCGATGAACGCCGGGAGCGCAGCCGGAATACGCTGGTCGCTGACGCTAACGTCGCTGGTATATATGCTGGCGGGAGGCGCGTTTCTGATGGCACGCCGCACGATCCGGGACGACATGGTGAGTTGACGACGACCCTGTGCGCATAAGGGGCAACCCGCCGGTGCTAGACCGTTTTCAAGATGAGCGCAGAACGCTCATCGCCTCGGAAAACGGTCAGA
>CAZGVX010000042.1:0-20488 GCA_964529225.1 uncultured Sphingobium sp. | reverse complement strand
CTGTTTATGTTCGGCGGGCGTGGGCGCGCCCATCAGCAGATCCTCGGCGCGCTGATTCATCGGGAACAGGGTGATCTCGCGCAGATTCTGCGCCCCGCACAGCAGCATAACGATCCGGTCCACCCCGGCCGCCATGCCACCGTGCGGCGGTGCGCCATACTGGAAAGCGCGATAGAGCCCGCCGAAGCGTTCCTCCACATCCGCCTGACTGAGCCCGACCTTCTCGAACGCCTTGACCATCAGGTCCGGGTGCTGGTTGCGGATCGAGCCGGAGGCAATCTCGTAACCGTTGCAGACGAGGTCATACTGATAGGCCTTGAGAGTCAGCGGGTCCTGGCCTTCCAGCGCCTCCATGCCCCCCTGCGGCATCGAGAAGGGATTGTGCGCAAAGTCGATCTTCTTCTCGTCCTCGTCATATTCGTAGAAGGGGAAGTCGACGATCCAGCACAGGTCGAACCGATCCCTGTCGATCAGGCCAAGCTGCTCGCCGATGCGGATGCGGGCAAGTCCCGCCAGCTTGGCGGCCTGCGCCTCCTTGCCAGCGGCGAAGAACACCCCGTCATCGGGTCCGAGGCCGAGTGCGGCGACAAGCTTGGCCGTCGCCTCGTGCCCATGATTCTTGGCGATGGGACCGCCCGGCTCACCGTCCTTAATGTTGATATAGCCAAGGCCGGAAAAGCCCTCGCCCCGCGCCCACACATTCATGTCGTCGAAGAACTTGCGGCTGCCTGCCCCAGCCCCGGGCGCGGGAATCGCGCGGATGGTGCCGCCACCCTCAACAATCCCCGCAAAAATCCCGAACCCCGACCCAATGAAGTGGCTCGTCACATCCTGAATGATCAACGGATTGCGCAGGTCCGGCTTGTCCGACCCATATTTCAGCATCGCCTCGGCATGGGGGATGCGGGGGAACTGCCCGGCGGGCGTCACCGCCTTGCCGTCCGCGAAGCTTTCGAACAGCCCGGCCATTACCGGCTCCATGGTGTCCCAGATTTCTTCCTGGGTGACGAAGCTCATCTCAAGGTCGAGCTGATAGAATTCGCCCGGCAGCCGGTCGGCGCGCGGGTCTTCGTCGCGAAAGCAGGGCGCGATCTGGAAATAGCGGTCGAACCCGGCGACCATCAACAGCTGCTTGTACTGCTGCGGCGCCTGCGGCAGCGCGTAGAATTTGCCAGCATGAATCCGGCTCGGCACGAGGAAGTCGCGCGCGCCCTCCGGGCTGGATGCGGTCAGGATCGGCGTCGAATATTCGGTGAAGCCCGTCGCTTCCATCCGTCGCCGCATGTCGGCGATGATCCTGGTGCGTTTGACGATACTGGCGTGCAGCGTCTCGCGGCGCAGGTCAAGGAAGCGGTAGCGAAGGCGAATGTCCTCGGGATAATCCTGCTCGCCCGCGACCGGCAGCGGCAGCTCCGCCGCCGCGGACAGCACCGCCGCATCATCGACGCGCAGTTCGATCGCGCCGGTCGGCAGATTGGGATTGACCGCCTCGGCCGCGCGCGCGACGACACGGCCCGTCACCGTCACGACGCTTTCGGGCTTCAGCCCCTCGATCACCGAAAAGACCGGGCCGTCGACCTCGGTCACGAGCTGCGTCATGCCATAATGATCCCGCAGGTCGATGAAGACGAGATCGCCATGGTCCCGCTTGCGATGGACCCAGCCGGACAGACGCACCGTCTCCCCCACATGGTCCGCGCGCAGGTCGCCACATTTATGCGTGCGATAGGGATGCATGGGCGTATTTCCTGAAAGTCCAGCGGGTGAATGACAAGTCGCAGCGAGCCGGTTAAGAGGATCGTTCATGTCCACCCCCCAAGCCGCCGTCGCGCCCGGCCCATAAATAGATCGCTGCCCTTATGCAAATCCATCCGCTGATTACCGACAGCGCCAAGCTCGCCGGCCTGTGCGAACGCCTTGCCCGGTCCGACTTCGTGACCGTCGATACCGAGTTCATGCGCGAGAACAGCTACTGGCCGGAGCTGTGCCTCATCCAGATTGCCGACACCCAGGAGGCAGCGGCCATCGATCCCAAGGCGCCCGGCATCGACCTTTCGCCGCTACTCGACCTGCTGGTCGACAATGAGGATGTGCTGAAGGTCTTCCACGCCGGAGCACAGGACCTCGAAATCGTCTTCAACATGACCGGAAAGACGCCGCATCCCCTGTTCGATACCCAGATTGCGAGCATGGCGCTCAGCCAGGGCGAGCAGATCGGCTATGGCAATCTGGTCGAACAGTGGCTTGGCATCAGCCTCGACAAGGGCGCTCGCTTCACCGACTGGGCGCGCAGGCCGCTCGACAAGCGGCAAATCGACTATGCGATCGGCGATGTCACCCATCTGGCGACGCTGTTCCCGATGATGCTGGACGAACTGCGCAGGACGGGGCGCGGCGCATGGCTCGATCAGGAGATGGAGCGGCTGGGCGACCCGGCGAATTACGCTCTGGAGCCCGATGCCGCCTGGAAGCGGGTGCGCATCTCAAGCCGCAAGCCGGACGTGCTTGGGCGCCTGAAGGCGCTCGCCGCATGGCGCGAGATCGAGGCGCGCGACAAAAACCTGCCGCGCGGCCGCATCGCCAAGGACGAGACGCTGGGCGATCTCGCCACCCACCCGCCGCGCGAACAGGCGGACCTTGCCAAGGTGCGGGGCCTTTCGCCGGGGTGGAAAAGCAACGACATCGGTGCACGTCTCATGGATGCGCTCGCCGCCGCCCGGCCCATGCCGCGCGAGGAGATGCCGGAGCGCGAGCCTAGTCGCCCCGGCCCGGGCAAGGACGGCGCGCTGGTCGCCGACCTTCTGAAACTCCTCCTCAAGATCCGATCGCGCGAGATCAACGTGGCGTCGCGGCTGCTGGCCCGCACTGACGATCTGGAGCTCCTTGCTGCGGGCGTTCGCGATGGCCTGTCAGTGCTGGAGGGCTGGCGTTACGAACAGTTCGGCCATGACGCGCTCGATCTGGTTGAGGGACGCATGGCGTTCGCCGTGCGCGACGGCCGGCTGAAGATGACCCGCACCGCGCGGGCGGACGCGGCGGCCTGAGCCCTATTCGTTACTGGTGGGCTGATCCTTCGCCTCGCCCTTGGCAACCAGCCGTCGCGGCTGGGCGGCTGACGAAATCGCTGCGGCCAGCGTATCGGCGGACTTGCACGGTGCCTTGCAGGCGGCCTGCAGCTTCGCAAGGTTGCCGCGCGCGGTCGTCAGCGCGCCCTTGTCCAGCATGGCAAGCCCCTGACCCTCGAGCGCATCCGTGTCGCGCGGATCGAGCTGGAGCGCCTGATCGAAGAAGTGGATTGCTTTGCCGGGCAGCCCCTGCGCTCGCGCAACGCCCGCCAGCCCGAGGAATGCGGCGCCGTTGCGCGGGTCGATTGCGAGCGCCGTCTCAAAGGCATCGCTGGCCAGACCATAATTTTTCGCGGCGAGCGCCTGCCGCCCCCGCTCCACCCAGCTCTGGGACCGCGCATCAATCGGCTGAGGCTTCTGGCCTACGCTGATACTGGAGGAAACGAACAGGATGGCGGCAAGCGACATCGCGGCAGGGGTGAACCGCATCAGCATCTCCAAAAACGGCCGGTGCCGGGGATGGGCCTGTGGCCCGGTCGGTAGCGCCCCGGTCGGCGGCCCGTTGTGCACCGCCATAAGCTATGCGTTTATCACGCTTTGACAAGGCGTGCGACGAAAAAGCCGTCGCTGCCGTCATGCGCAGGGGTGAGGAGATGGCCCGCGCCGAGCGGACGTCCGGCCGGAAGGGTTGCCGCGCGCCAGCCATCATGACGGCAAAGGAAAGCGTCGATCTGCGCGGTCCCTTCCGGCTCCAGCAGGGAGCAGACCGCATAGACGAGTGCCCCGCCGGGCTTGACCAGCGGGGCTGCCAGTTCAAGCACATGCGCCTGAAGGGCGGTCATGCGCGCGACCATGTCCGGCGTGAGGCGCCATCGCGCCTCCGGATTGCGCCGCCATGTTCCCATGCCGGTGCAAGGCGCATCGACGAGCACACAGTCGAAGGCACCGGCCAGCGGGGCAAGCGCCGCCGCCTCGCGCCCGCCATCCAGCAGGAGCGTCTCGATCTGGTGCGCCCCGGCGCGGGCAGCGCGCGGGCCAAGCCGCGCCAGTCGTTCACGGTTGACGTCAGCGGCGACGAGCCGCCCCTCCCCGCCCATGTCAGCCGCCAGCGCCAGCGTCTTGCCGCCTGCACCCGCGCAAAGGTCGAGGAGCATCTTCCCCGAGCGGGCATCGCAGGCGGCGGCGATGATCTGGCTACCCTTGTCCTGCACCTCGACGAGCCCGTCGCGAAAGGCGTCGGTCTGCTCGATCATGGTCCCTTCCGGCATGGCAAGGCCATGGGCTGTGCCATCGAGCGGTTCTGCGCCGGGCAGCGCAGCCCTGACGGTCGCGAGGTCGGCCTTCAGCGCGTTGACCCGCAGATGCAGCGCCGCCCGGCCCAGCAGCGCCGCGCACTCGTCGGCATCGAGCAGGGACGGCAAATGCGGCGCGAGCCATCCGGGCATCGGGTCGGATGAGGGCAGACTGACCGCGTCCCCGGGACCGATCGGCACGGCGCCATGAACTGATCCGTCGAACAGAGCGGCCAGCGCCCCATCATCACGCGCCAGGCCGATCATCGCCGCGCGCCCGCTCTCCGGCGGCTCGGCATAGGCGCGGATCGCCGCATAGACATGCGCACGCACCGCCCGGCGATCCTTGGACCCGGCATAGCGGCGGACCTTGAAATAGTCGGCAACGATCGTGTCCGCCGCCGCCCCGCCCCGCGCTACCGAGGCAATGACGAGATCGAGTATCTCGAGGGCGGCCTGAACGCGGGCGGCAGGAGTCATCTTGTGGGGTAGTTCGGCGCCTCGCGCGTGATCGTCACGTCGTGGACATGGCTTTCGGACAGGCCCGCATTGGTGATCTGGATGAACTTCGCCCGTTCGCGCAGGTCTTTCAGCGTCGCCGCGCCGGTATAGCCCATCGCCGCCTTCACCCCGCCGACGAGCTGATGGATGACATCACGCGCCGGTCCCTTGTAGGGCACCTGCCCTTCGATCCCCTCGGGCACCAGCTTCATCTGGTCCTTGATGTCCTGCTGGAAATAGCGGTCGGCCGAACCGCGCGCCATCGCGCCAACCGACCCCATGCCGCGATAGCTCTTGTAGGCGCGGCCCTGATACAGGAACGTCTCGCCGGGCGCTTCCTCGGTGCCGGCAAGCAACGAGCCGATCATGACCGAAGACGCGCCCGCCGCGAGCGCCTTGGCAAGGTCGCCGCTGGTGCGAAGCCCGCCGTCGCCGATCACGGGAATCCCGTTCTTGTCGGCCTCTTCCGCCGCGTCCATGATCGCGGTGAGCTGTGGCACGCCGACGCCCGCCACCACCCGGGTGGTGCAGATGGAGCCCGGCCCGATGCCGACCTTGACCCCGTCCGCGCCCGCGTCAATGAGGGCGCGGGTCGCCTCCGCCGTCGCGACATTGCCCGCGACGAGCTGCACCGTGTTCGACAGCTTGCGGATGCGCGCGACCGATTCAGCGACCATCCGGCTGTGGCCATGGGCGGTATCGACCACGATGAGGTCGCACTCGGCAGCGATCAGCGCCTCGGTCCGTTCGAGCCCCTTGTCGCCCACCGTGGTGGCCGCGGCCACGCGCAGGCGCCCGGAGGCGTCCTTGGTCGCCATGGGATAGGTCACAGCCTTCTCGATATCCTTGACGGTGATGAGGCCAACGCAATGATAGGCATCGTCCACCACGAGGAGCTTCTCGATGCGGCGCTGGTGGAGCAGCCGCCGCGCCTCCTCCTGGCTCACGCCCGCCCGCACCGTCGCAAGATTCTCGTGCGTCATCAGCTCCCGGACAGGCTGCGCAGGGTTCTCGGCAAAGCGCACGTCCCGATGGGTGAGGATGCCGGCCAGCTTGCCGCTCGCCTCCACCACGGGAATGCCACTGATCCGATGGCGCGCCATCAGCGCCTGCGCGTCCGAAAGCGGCTGATCGGGTCCGATCGTGATCGGGTTGACCACCATGCCGCTTTCGAACCGCTTGACCGCGCGCACGGCCTCGACCTGCTCCTCGATCGACAGATTGCGGTGCAGGACCCCAAGACCGCCGCACTGCGCCATGACAATCGCCATGTCCGCCTCGGTCACGGTGTCCATCGCAGAAGAGAGCACAGGAATGTTGAGCGCGATGTCGCGGCTCACCCTGGTGGCGACGTTGGTTTCGCTTGGCAGCACGTCGGATTCGCCGGGCTGAAGCAGCACGTCGTCGAAAGTGAGGCCGAGCCTGATATCCATGGGAGTGCCACCTTGCGTTCCGGATTCGTGGCGGCCCATGTAACCATTATGCACGGCAGCGGCTAGGGGGTGGCGCGCGACCACCGATTTCGCTTCCCGCGCGAAGGCCGACCGGCCATAGTGGCGACAGCTTGCGGGGAGGCGGACGTATCATGGGAACTTTCGCAGTTTTTGTCGCGGTGCTGGTATTTCTCTATCTGGGGGCCAGCATCAAGATCGTCCGGCAGGGCTATCAATATACCATCGAGCGTTTCGGCCGCTTCACGCAGGTGGCGCCGCCGGGGCTCAATTTCTTCCCTGCCTTCTTTTACGCCGTAGGCCGCAAAATCAACATGATGGAGCAGGTTATCGACGTGCCCTCGCAGGAGATCATCACCAAGGACAACGCCATGGTGTCGGTGGACGGCGTGGTGTTCTTTCAGGTGCTGGACGCCGCCAAGGCCGCCTATGAGGTGAGCAATCTCAACATCGCCCTGCTCCAGCTCGCGACGACCAATCTGCGGACGGTGATGGGCTCGATGGACCTCGACGAGACCCTGTCCAAGCGCGACGAGATCAACGCGCGCCTTCTCGCGGTCGTCGATCACGCCACCAACGCCTGGGGCGTCAAGATCACCCGCGTCGAGATCAAGGACATCCGCCCGCCCGCCGACATCGTCAACGCCATGGGGCGCCAGATGAAGGCGGAACGCGAGAAGCGCGCCAACATCCTCGAAGCCGAGGGCCTGAAAAGTGCCGAGGTGCTGCGCGCCGAGGGCGAGAAGCTCGCGCAGATTCTCCAGGCCGAGGGGCGGCGCGAGGCCGCTTTCCGCGATGCCGAGGCGCGCGAGCGCGAGGCCGAGGCCGAAGCCAAGGCGACGCAGATGGTGAGCGAGGCCATCGCCAGCGGCAATGCGCAGGCGATCAACTATTTCATCGCCCAGAAATATGTCGACGCGGTGAGCCAGTTCGCGACCTCGCCCAATGCCAAGACGATCCTGTTCCCGGTCGAGGCGACTCAGCTTATCGGCACCCTGGGCGGCATCGGTGAATTGGCGAGGGAGGCCCTCGCCAGCGGAGCGTCAGGCCCCGGCGCGCCGCCGCCTCCGCCCCGCAGCCCGTTCAGCGGCCCCGGCGTGCCCCGCAGCGGCGGCGGCGCCTGACCGGCCATGAGCGCCATGCTCGCCGATCTGCCGCAATGGGCGTTCTGGATGATCTTCGCCTGCCTGCTCGGCATTGGCGAGATCCTATTGCCGGGCGTGTTTCTCATCTGGGTGGCGATCGCCGCTGCGCTGACCGGCGCTGCGGCCCTCGCCCTGCCCTTCCTGCCGATCGAGGCGGAGGTGCTGCTGTTCGCACTCCTCAGCCTCGCGGCGGGCTATGGCGGCAAACGCTGGTATGACAGCCAGGATGTGCCATCGAGCGACCCGCTGCTCAACGACCGCGCCGCGCGGCTCATCGGCCGGACGGTGACGGTGGCGCAGGCGATCACGGGCGGCGAAGGCCGGGTGACGCTGGACGACGGCACCTGGAGCGCCATCGGCCCGGATGCGCCGGTCGGTGCGCGCATGACCGTGGTTGCCGCGAATGGCCCGGTGTTGACGGTCGAGTGGCCGGCCGCCTGAGCCCCGGCCCCGCGCGCTTACTTCTTCCCCAGCAGCCCACCCAGCATATCGCCAAGCCCGTCGCCCGCATTGCCGCCGAGCAGTTCGCTTGCCTTGCTCATCATGTCCGCCGGGCTGCCGCCGAGCCCGCCAAGCATCTCCTGCACCTTGCCAAGGTCGACGCCCTGCTCCTGCGCGGCGGCGATGAGCCCGTTGAGATCGCCTTCCGTCACTTTGGCCATGAGCGTCTGCACCTGATCCTCGGACAGGCCAAGCTTACCGGCGATGTCCCCGATATTCAGATTGCCCAGTAAACTGTCGAACAGGCTCATCGTCCCACCTCCTGCTGCATGCGAATGGCGGCACCATACAGCAAAGGCGCGGCCGTGACAGCCGCGCCCGCATCATTTTTGCAATCGACCGGCAGCCCTCAGGCGGTGGTCAGCGCCGCCTCGCGCACGGAGGCGTCGACATGATCCTCGAACTGCGCGAAGTTGTCGACGAACGCCTTGACCAGCGTTGCAGCTGTCTCGTCATAGGCGTCCTTGTCGGCCCAGGTCGCGCGCGGGTCCAGAATCTGCGCCTCGACACCCGTGACAGCGACAGGCACCTCAAAACCGAAATTGGGATCGGTGCGGAACGCCGACTGGCCGAGGCTGCCGTCAAGCGCGGCGTTCAGGAGCGCGCGCGTCACCTTGATCGGCATGCGGTGGCCGGTGCCGTATTTGCCGCCGGTCCAGCCGGTGTTGACCAGCCAGCAGGTCACGCCGCCCTTGGCGATCCGCTCCTTGAGGAGGTTGCCGTAGACCGTGGGGTGGCGCGGCATGAACGGTGCGCCAAAGCAGGTGGAGAAGGTCGCGGTCGGCTCGGTCACGCCAATCTCGGTGCCAGCGACCCGCGCGGTATAGCCCGAAAGGAAATGATACATGGCCTGATCCGGCGTCAGGCGCGAGATCGGGGGCAGCACGCCATAGGCATCGGCGGTCAGGAAGATGATCGTCTTGGGCACCGGGCCCAGATTTTCGGCGCTGGCATTGGGAATGAAGTCGATCGGATAGGAACCGCGGCTGTTCTCGGCCAGGGTTGCATCGTCGAGGTCGATCTCGCGCGTATCGGGATCAATCACAACGTTTTCTAGGATCGTGCCGAACCGCTTGGTGGTGGCATAAATTTCCGGCTCGGCCTCGGCCGACAGGCGGATCACCTTGGCGTAGCAGCCACCCTCGAAATTGAAGACGGCCGTATCAGACCAGCCATGCTCGTCGTCGCCGATGAGCGTCCGGCTGGCATCGGCCGACAGCGTCGTCTTGCCGGTGCCGGACAGGCCGAAGAAGACCGCCGTGTCGCCATTGGGGCCGATATTGGCCGAGCAGTGCATCGGCATGATGCCGTTGACGGGCAGCAGATAGTTGAGGATGCCGAACACGGACTTCTTCATTTCGCCGGCATATTCCGTGCCGCCGATCAGGATCAGCTTCTCGGTGAAATTGACCGCGATCACGGTTTCCGAGCGGCAGCCATGGCGCGCCGGGTCGGCCCGGAAGCTGGGCAGGTCGATGATCGTGTATTCCGGCACGAAACCGGCCAGCTCCGATGCCTCGGGACGCACGAGCAGGGTGCGGATGAACAGATTGTGCCACGCATATTCGTTGACGACGCGGACATTGACGCGATGCTCGGGCTGCGAGCCGCCGAACAGGTCGGCGACGTAAAGCTGCTTCTTCTCGGCGAGAGCGGCCATGAAGTCGGCCTTGAGCGCGGCGAAATGCTCGGGCGTCATGGCGACGTTGGTCTTGCCCCACCAGACGCTGTTTTCAGTTTCGGCGTCGCGCACGATGAACTTGTCGGAGGCCGAGCGGCCGGTGTGCTTGCCGGTGGCGACGACAAAAGGACCATCCTTGGAGAGCAGGCCCTCCCCGTTGCGGACGGCTTCCTCCACGAGCGGCGCGGTCAGAAGGTTCCATTTGACGGTGGCGGCGGTGGTGATGCCCTGCTGATCAAGGCCAAAGGTCGATTGCGGCTGCACTGGCCGGCTCCTCCTGGTTGGGCGGTGGCGGATGGGAGCTGCCACCGACATGATTCGCGCTATACGCGGGGAAAACTATCCACAGGCGCATAAGCAATCGGGGACGGAGCGTCAAACCGCCCTTACCATATCCGATAACGCCTGTCTGGACCGACATGGGACTGTCAAAAGCCGCGCCTTGCCGCGCCCTGGCGGTTCCTCTATCAATCTGGCCCCAGCCCTCACCATCGGAAAGCACTGCCTCGGATGAGTGCCATCATCGCCCTGGTCGACGACGATCGCAACATCCTGACATCGCTGAGCATATCGCTGCAGGCGGAGGGATTTGCGACCCGCGTCTATTCCGACGGCGAAGCGGCGCTCAAGGCCCTTGTCGACAACCCGCCGGACCTTGCCATCTGCGACATCAAGATGCCGCGCATGGACGGTTTTGAACTGCTTCGTCGGCTGCGCGAGGGCTCCGACCTGCCGGTGATCCTGCTCACTTCGCGGACGGATGAGCCCGACGAGGCGCACGGCCTTGCGCTCGGCGCGGACGACTATATCGCCAAGCCCTTCTCTCAGCGGCTTCTCATCGCCCGCATCCGCGCGCTGCTGCGCCGGACCGAAGTGCGGCAACGCGATGCCGAGCCGATGAGCGATCTGCCAGAACCGCTCGTGCGCGGCGATCTGGCCATGGACCCCGCACGGCACGGGGTAAGCTGGAAGGGGGCGCCGGTTTCGCTCACCGTCACCGAATTCCTGATCCTTGAGGCGCTCGCGCAGCGCCCGGGTGTGGTAAAAAGCCGCAATCAGCTCATGGACGCGGCCTATCAGGACGACATCTATGTCGACGATCGCACCATCGACAGCCACATCAAACGCCTGCGCCGCAAATTCCGGGAAGCCGACCCCGAATTCAACGCGATTGATACGCTCTATGGCGCTGGCTACCGTTTCGTCAGCGAGTGAGCAACGGGTGCGGCCGCGCGCGCGCCAGCGCAGGCCGTGGCGAATCTCGCTCACCCGGCGCATCCTCGCCGTCAATATCTTCGCGCTGGCGCTGTTTGCGGGCGGCTTCTTCTATCTCGACAGCTTCCGCACCCGCATCATCGACGAGCGACTCGACCGGATGCGCCGGGAGGACATATTGATGGCGAGCGCGCTGGAGGCCGCGCCCGACGCCGCACGGGCCGTGGTGATCGCCCGGCTCGCCCGCCTCTCCGGCTATCATCTGCGACTATATGGTGCCGGCGGAACACTCGATGCCGACAGCGTGACGCTCGGCGCGCCATCGCCGCCACTGGTCGATCCCGCCAGCGAGCCGCTCAGCATCCGGCTGGCCCGCATGCTCGATCAGGCGGTGGACACCGTCGTGTTCGCCCATATCCCGGAGCCTTTTGCGACGCCGATGCCGGACCGTGCGTCGGCCTGGCCAGAGGTCATGGAGGCAAGGCGGCGGCAGGCATCGGCCTGGCGCAACCGTTTTGCGCCCGACCGGACGCCGATGCTGAGCGTCGCGGTGCCAGTGGGGCTCGATGGGGAGGTGCTGCTGGCCACCCAGAATGCGCGCGACATCACCGTCGCGGTGCGTGCAGAACGGCTGCGCCTCGGCCTTGTACTGGCCGTTGCGGTGCTCGTGTCGGTGCTGCTTTCGCTTTTTCTCGCACGTACCATCGTGCTTCCGCTGCGTCGCCTGGCCCGCGCGGCCGGGCGGGTGCGTCTTGGCCGCGCGCGCGAGGTTGTGGTCCCCCGCCTTCCCGATCGCCGTGACGAAATCGGCCTCCTTGCCCGCGCGCTTTCCGACATGACGCAGGCCCTGCGCAAGCGGATCGACGCCACCGATCATTTCGCGGCCGACGTCAGCCATGAACTCAAGAACCCCATCGCTTCGCTGCGTTCCGCGCTGGAGGGGCTTGGCCGGATCGAAGACCCGGCGCTGCGCCGACGCCTCGTCCGCATTGCCGAGGATGACGTTCACCGCCTCGACCGGCTGGTCACGGACATCGCGGAAGCGTCCCGCATCGACGCGCAGCTGTCTCGCGCGCCGTTCCGCCCGATCGACCTTGCGGGCCTCATCGCCCGCCTTGTCCGCGCGCACGAAATGCGGGGACTGGAACGGGGCGTGCGGCTTCGCTTCACCGGGCCGGGCCTGCCGATGCCGCCGGTACTTGGCGAGGAGCAGCGGCTCGCCCGCGTGTTCGAGAACCTCATCGACAATGCCGTGTCCTTCTCGCCCGACCGTGGCACGATCCGCCTTGCGCTCATCGAGCGCGATGGCGCGGCGGTCCTGTCGATCGAGGACGAGGGGCCAGGCATCGCCGCCGACCAGCGCGAGGCGGTTTTCCGCCGCTTTCACTCGGTCAGGCCTGACAGCGAGGATTTCGGCAAGCACAGCGGGCTGGGTCTGGCAATCGCCCAGTCGATCCTGGAGGGGCACAATGGCGAGATCCGCATCGAGGACCGTCCCGACGGCCAATCGGGCGCCCGCTTCGTGATCCGCCTCCCCCTGGCGGAGGATGCCCTTTGAGCGATGTGCAGATGCAACCCGATGGCAGCGGCCTCATCCACGCCAGTTGCGTGTCCATCGACGGCCTGGGCGTCCTCCTGACCGGCGCGAGCGGCTCGGGCAAGTCGGACCTGACGCTGCGGCTTGTCGACCGGGGCGCGACGCTGGTCAGCGACGACTATTGCCGCCTCACGATCGGCCCCGGTGGGCAACTCCGCGCCTGGCCACCCGTGACGACCGCCGGGCTGCTGGAAGTGCGCCATATCGGCATCCTCACAATGCCATTCGAGGCTGACGTGCCGGTTGCGCTGACGATTGCACTGGACGATAAGCCGGAGCGTATGCCCGACCGGTCGCGCCAGATATTGCTGCTCGGCATAGCCGTCCCCGCGCTGGCGCTGGCACCGTTCGAGCCATCGGCGCCGATCAAGGTCGAGCTGGCCCTGCGCGGACAGACCGCATGACGCACGAAGCCGCGCCCAAATCCATCCTGTTGGTGACGGGCCTGTCCGGCGCGGGCAAGTCCACCTGCCTCAAGACGCTGGAGGATATCGGCTGGGAGGTGGTCGACAACATCCCGCTGGGCCTGATCGACTGGCTGCTTGCCGCGCCGCTTCCGGCCGGACAGTCGGAAGATCGGCCGCTCGCCATCGGCATCGACAGCCGGACGCGCGGCTTCGACGCGGCGAACATCATCGAACGGGCGCGCGCCCTCAAGGCCGAGGGCAACCGCTCCGTGGAGATGCTGTTCCTCGACTGCTCGGGCGCCGAGCTTGAGCGCCGCTATGCCGAAACGCGCCGCCGCCACCCCCTTGCGCTCGACCGGCCAGCGGCTGACGGCATCGCGCGCGAACGCGAAATGATGGAACCGCTGCGACGGGTTGCGGACCACCTGATCGAAACGAGCGACCGCAACGCCAACGGCCTTCAGCATGACATTCGCGCGCGGTTCGGGCTCGATGTCGGCGCAACGCTGACGATCCTGTCCTTCGGCTTCGCGCGCGGCCTGCCGCGCAACGCCGACCTTGTGTTCGACATGCGGTTTCTCCGAAATCCGCACTGGGACGAAGCCTTGCGGCCGCTCACCGGCCTCGACCCGGAGATCGGCGCCTATGTCTCCGCCGACCCGCTCTATGACGCGGTCACGGGGCAGATCGAGACGCTGCTCGGGACCGTTCTTCCCCGCTACAGCGCGGAAGGGAAATCCTACGTCACTGTCGCGTTCGGCTGTACCGGCGGGAGACACCGGTCCGTGCATGTGGCCGAGGATATGGCGCGGCGCTTGCGCGAGGCGGGATTTTCGCCCACGGTCTCGCACCGCAATCTGGAATCGGCGCCGCTTGCGGCCTATGAAGACCGACGCCGGATCACAAGGGAACGGGGCGCACATTCGCAATGATCGGCATGGTCTTGGTCACGCACGGGCGGCTCGCCAGCGAATTCCGGGTCGCGATGGAACATGTCGTCGGCCCCCAGAAGGCGATCGAGGCGATCTGCATCGGCCCCGATGACGATATAGAGGCGCGCCGGGCGGACATCGCCAGGGCGGTCGCGAACGTCGACGACGGCTCGGGCGTCATCATCCTTACGGACCTGTTCGGTGGCACGCCTTCCAATCTCGCAATCTCGCTGCTTGATGCGGGTCATGTCGAGGTGATCGCCGGGGTCAACCTGCCGATGCTGATCCGCCTCGAAAGCGCGCGCAAGTCGATGCCGGTCGTGCAGGCCGTTGCCGCGGCGCGGGAGGCTGGCACCAAATACATCTCCGTCGCCTCCGAACTGCTTGGGAACACACCTTGACCGGCATGCTCCTGTCACGCACCGTCCTCATCACCAATCGCAAGGGTCTCCACGCCCGCGCCAGCGCCAAGTTCGTGACGCTTGCGAGCGGCGTCGATGCGCAGGTGACGGTCGCCAAGGACGGCCCGGCGGTGGCGGGCACGTCCATCATGGGCCTCATGATGCTGGGCGCGGCCATGGGCGAGCATATCACCATCACTGCCAGCGGCCCGCAGGCCGATGTTGCCATGGAAACCCTCGTCGCACTCGTCGAGGGGAAATTCGGCGAGGAATGATCAAGGACATAACGGGCTTCTCCAATCCGCTGGTCAAGCGGCTCCGAAGCCTGCGCGAGAAGAAGCACCGCAAGCGCGAGGGCCTGTTCCTGGCTGAGGGGCTGCGAATCCTCACCGAGGCGCGCGACGCCGGCGTCCTGCCCGAAGTGCTGGTGATGAACGGCGCCGCGCGGCCACATCCCCTCAGCGAGACACTAGTCGCCGAAACCCTGGCGACAGGCGGCGAGGTCATCCGAACGAGCGAGGACATACTCGCCAAAATCTCGGGCAAGGACAATGCGCAGGCGCTGGTCGGCATCTACCGGGACAGGCCATTCGGGCTGGCTGACCTTGATCGCGGCACCGCACCGATCTGGTTTGTGGCCCAGGCCATGCGCGATCCCGGCAATCTCGGCACGCTGATGCGTATCGGCGACGCGGTGGGCGCGGGCGGTGTGCTGCTGGTGGACGACTGCGTCGATCCCTTTTCGGTCGAAACGGTGCGCGCGAGCATGGGCGCCGTGTTCACCCAGGCCATCGTGCCGACCGACTGGCAGGACTTCCTCCTGTGGCTTCGGTCGGGGCCGGGTCAGCTCGTCGGGACGAGCCTCAACGCCAGCGTCGATTATCAGGAACCGCGCTACGCTCCGCCGAGCTTCCTTCTCATCGGCAATGAGGCGCGCGGATTGCCGGACGCCTACGAGGCGGCGTGCGACGTGCGGGTCAAAATCCCGATGATGGGCCGGGCCGACAGCCTCAACGCGAGCGTCGCTGCCGCTGTCATGGCCTATGAAGTGGTCAATCAGTGGAAGGCAGCGCGGCCGTGAGCCGATCGTCCGGCCTCGCCGTCATGCGCCAGCACCGGCGCGTCCTCCTCGCCAGCCTCACCGGCACCGCGGTGGAGTTCTACGATTTCTACATCTACGCGACCGCCGCCTCCCTGGTGTTCGGCCCGCTTTATTTTCCTGCATCATCCGCGTCCGCGCAGCTGCTGGCGTCCTATGCCAGCTTCGCGCTGGCCTTTGTGGCGCGACCTCTTGGTGCCGCCCTGTTCGGCCATTTCGGCGACCGGATCGGGCGCAAGGCGACGCTGGTTGCCTCGCTTCTGCTGATGGGCGGCTCGACGGTCGCGATCGGTCTGCTGCCGACCTACGCCGATATCGGCTGGTGGGCGCCCCTGCTGCTGTGCATCGCCCGTCTGGGTCAGGGCTTCGGTCTCGGCGGCGAGTGGGGCGGCGCGGCGCTGCTTGCGGTCGAGAACGCACCACCCGGCTGGCGCGCCCGCTTCGGCATGATGCCCCAGCTCGGCGCGCCGGTTGGCTTCATTGCCGCCAATGGCCTGTTCCTCGTCCTCGGTGCAACGCTCAGCGAGGCGGATTTCCTTGCGTGGGGATGGCGTCTGCCCTTCCTCGCAAGCGCCGTGCTGGTCGGGCTAGGGCTGTGGGTGCGGCTGAAGCTCACCGAAACGCCCGAATTCGCCGCGGCACTGGCTCAGGAACGCCCGCGCAGCGTCCCTATGGCCGAACTGGTTACGCATCATGGCCGCGTGCTCGTGGCAGCGACGCTCGTCTCGATCACCTGCTTTGCGATCTTCTACATCGCGACCGCCTTTGCACTCGGTTATGCGACGGTGAGCCTCCGGGTCGACAAGGAAACGGTGCTCGGCATCCAGCTCGGCGCGATCCTGTTTCTTGCTGCCGGTATCGTTCATGCTGGCTGGTGGGCGGACCGGGCAGGCTCGTGCATTGTGCTGATCGCGGGATGTGCGGGGACGCTGCTCTTCGGTCTCGTTTTCGGCGCTATGCTGGGGTCGGGGAACCTGCCGCTGATGTTCGCGGCGCTGGCCGTGGCGCTCTACCTGATGGGCCTCAGCTACGGGCCACTGGGCGACTGGGTCACGGCGCAGTTTCCGCCGCTGGTGCGCTATTCCGGTGCGTCTGTGGCCTTCAACGGCGCCGGGATCATCGGTGGCGCGCTTGCGCCCATCGCGGCGCAGGCGCTGGTCGAGCGCCACGGGGTCGGCGCGGTCGGCCTCTATCTCAGTGCCGCGGCCCTGCTCAGTATCGCCGGGCTCTGGCTGGCCCGGCGAAAACAGGGTCAGGCGGCCAGCTGCTCCATATAGTCGACGCCGTCGGTGAGCTTGCTCAGCTGGAGCACCATCACCATGCGGTCGTCCACGGAGGCGAGACCCTCGAGGAAGTTGGAGGCCACATCGCCGCCCAGATTCGGCGGCGGCTGCAGCGTGTCGTCGGTCAGGGTGACGATGTCGTTCACCGCATCGACGATCAGGCCCTGCAGGCGCGTGCCCAGCTGGACCACGATGATGACATGGCGCCCGGTCGGCTCGGTCAGGCCCCAGCCGAGGCGCGCGGACAGATCGAAAACCGGCAGCACCGAGCCGCGCAGGTTGACAACGCCCCGGACATAATCCGGCACATGCGGCAGCCGCGTGGTGGGCGACCAGGCGCGGATTTCGCGAATGGCCATGATGTCGACGCCCAGATACTGCTCGCCGATACGGAAGGTGATGATCTGACGGCTCATGCCCGTTTCCCTGTGCCGGTTCGTTCCCAACCAGGAAGCTACCCCGACAGCGTTAAGGGCGGGTAAACGGGCGGGTGAAACGCGAGACATTCCTTGCTTGTTTCACAATGCCAAGGATGCACGGGTGCCTTTGCGGGACGAGCCGTCGCGGACGCCCGGAACGAGGCGCGCCGCCACTCGCTCTTGTCCTATCCTCAATATGACAGGAGACACGTCATGGACGATATCGCAACCCGCGAAACGCATCAGCTCATTGCGTCCGACAAGGTGGAAGGCACCGCCGTTTACAGCCGGTCGGGCGATCATCTGGGGTCCATTCGGAACTTCATGGTCAACAAGCGTTCGGGCCAGGTTGACTATGCGGTGCTTCAGTTCGGCGGTTTCCTGGGGATCGGCAACAGCTTTTATCCCCTGCCCTGGGACATGCTCACTTATGACGAAAATCAGGGGGGCTATGTCGTCGACATCGAGAAATCGCGCCTCGACAACGCGCCGAGCTATGACGACAGAACGCCCGATTACGATGAAAGCTACAGCCGGCAGGTCTCTGGCTATTGGGGTTCACCTTACCCCTATGCCTGACGCCTGAGCACAGGATGGAAAGGGGCGGTGGATGAACCACTGTCCCTTTTTTCAGGCCAGCGCCCCGTGGCAATGCTTGTATTTCTCTCCCGAACCACATGGGCAGGGCGCATTCCGGCTGATGTCGAGCCCCGCAAAGGGGTTGCCCTCACCCGCCGCCGCGGACCGGCCCGGCAGCGTGCCCGGCAGCGTGGTAGTCACGAAGCCATCCCTATTGGTCCAGCTGCCGCGTGAATCATCCTCCCCGGTGAACGGGTCGATATGGCTCGTCAGAAAATCGGGGAGTGTCGGCAGTTCCGGCAGGGGCTCATGGCGGAACTCGGCATGCGCGATCGTCCGGGTCACGTCCTCGCGGATATTGGCGAGCATCCGCTCGAACAGCGCGAAGGCTTCCTGCTTATATTCGTTGATCGGCGTCTTCTGGGCATAAGCGCGCAGGTGCACCACCTGCCGCAGCGCATCGAGCGTCGACAGATGCTCCTTCCAGTGATGGTCGAGCGCCTGGAGGAGAATATTCTTCTCGACTTCATGCCACGTCTTCTCGTCCAGCGGCGCACGCTTGGCTTCCACGGCCTCGTCGGCGAGCTTCAGCAGCCTTTCCTCGATCATCTCCGGCTCGACATGATCCTCGGTCAGCCAGGCGTCGAAGTCCGGTTGTAGATTCAGGATGACCTCGGCGCTCTCCTTGAGCATCTGGAGGTGCCACTGCTCGGGATAGGTGCCGTGGGGACACGCGGCGCCGACGAGCGCGTTGACTGTTTCGGCGCGCATGTCGGTCACGACGTCATCAACCGTGGCGGCGTCCATGATGTCGGCGCGCTGGTCGTAAACCACCTTGCGCTGATCGTTCATGACGTCATCATATTCGACGACCTGCTTGCGGATGTCGTAGTTGCGCGCCTCGACCTTCTTCTGCGCGGTCTCGATGGCCTTGGACATCCATTTGGAGGGCGGCAGCGCCTCGCCGTCTTCCAGCGTCGAGCGCATCATGCGCGCAAACAGCGTGTCCGGCCCGAAGATGCGCAAGAGATCATCGTCGAGGCTGAGATAGAAGCGGCTGAGGCCAGGATCGCCCTGACGACCCGACCGGCCCCGCAGCTGATTGTCGATACGGCGGCTTTCGTGCCGCTCTGTGCCCAGCACGAACAGACCGCCAGCCGCCAGCACCTGCTGCTTCTCGGCGGCGATCTCCGCCTTGATGCGCTGGATCGCCGCGTCGCGTTCCGGCCCTTCGGGCATGTCCTTGAGCTCGTCCTCGACGCGAAACTCCAGGTTGCCGCCCAGCTGGATGTCCGTGCCGCGCCCCGCCATGTTGGTCGCGATGGTGACAGCGCCGAGCCGCCCCGCCTGCGCCACGATATGCGCCTCGCTCTCATGGAACCGCGCATTAAGGACGCTGTGCTTGACGCCCTCCTGATTGAGGAACTCGGACAGCATTTCCGACTTTTCGATCGAGACGGTGCCCACCAGCACCGGCTGGCCCTTGGCAGCATGTTCGCCGATGGTGCGCGCGATGCCGCGGAACTTGTCCTCGATGCTCTTGTAGAACAGATCCTCGTCATCCTGCCGCTGGATCGGATTATTGGTGGGGATGGTGACCGTGTTCATCTTGTAGATTTCGAAGAACTCCGCCGCCTCGGTCGACGCCGTGCCGGTCATGCCCGCCAGCTTGGGATACATGCGGAAATAATTCTGGAAGGTGATGGAGGCGAGCGTCTGGTTCTCGGGCTCGATATGGACGCCCTCCTTGGCCTCGACCGCCTGATGGAGGCCCTCCGACCAACGGCGCCCGTCCATCATGCGGCCGGTGAACTCGTCGATGATGATGACCTTGCCGTCCTTGACGATATAGTCGATGTCGCGGCGGAACAGGCCATTGGCCTTGAGCGCCTGGTTCACATGATGGACGACCGCCGTGTTCTCGAAATCGTAGAGATTGGCACCCTCGAGCAGACCGGCTGCTTCGAGAAGCCGCTCGACCTTCTCCGTCCCGTCCTCGGTCAGCGTGACCGACCGCTGCTTTTCGTCCTTGTCAAAATCGGCCTTTTCGACGAGCTGTTTCACGACCGCGTCGACGGCGATATAGAGGTCGGACTTGTCGTCGGTCGGCCCGGAAATGATGAGCGGCGTGCGCGCCTCGTCGATGAGGATCGAGTCCACCTCGTCCACGATCGCGAAGTTGAACCGGCGCTGCACCATCTGACCACGGTCGAACTTCATGTTGTCGCGCAGATAGTCGAAACCCAGCTCGTTGTTGGTGGCGTAGGTGACGTCGGCGTTATAGGCTTCCCGCCGGTCCTGCTCGTTGAGATTGGGCACGATCACGCCGGTGGTGAGACCGAGGAAGCGATAGACCTGCCCCATCCAGTCGCAATCGCGCCGGGCAAGATAGTCGTTGACGGTGACGACGTGAACGCCCTTGCCCTCCAGCGCGTTCAGATAGGTGGCGAGCGTCGCCACCAGCGTCTTGCCCTCGCCCGTGCGCATCTCGGCGATCTCGCCGCGATGGAGCACGATGCCGCCGATCATCTGCACATCATAATGGCGCTGGCCGAGCGTACGCTTGGCTGCCTCGCGCACTGTTGCGAATGCTTCGGGGAGCAGATCGTCGAGCTTGATGCCGTCGGCGAGGCGCTGACGGAACAGCACGGTCTGGTTGGCAAGCTCGGCGTCGGTCATCGCCGAGATGGTCGGCTCGAAGCCGTTGATGCGCTCGACCGTCTTCCTCAGCGACTTGACATAGCGATCATTCGACGAACCGAAGAGGGACTTGGCGACCGAGCCGAGCATGAAGTTTCCAGTCTTTTGCGGACATGCGCGAGGGTGGCGCCCATAGGGCACCCGTTCAGGGCCGCGATGTAGGATCGGCGCGGGGGTTAGTCAACGTGGGGGCCGCTCGCCGCCGCAGATGGTGGGCGCG
>CAZGVX010000041.1:7059-21035 GCA_964529225.1 uncultured Sphingobium sp. | reverse complement strand
CCCTTGCCGCCGCCGCCGGCCGAGGCCTTCATCATCACCGGATAGCCGATCTCGTTGGAGATTTTGACCGCATGCTCGGTGTCGTCGATCACGCCGACGAAGCCGGGCACGACGTTGACGCCCGCTTCCATCGCGAGCTTCTTGGACTCGATCTTGTCGCCCATTGCGGCGATGGCGTTGGCGGGGGGGCCGATGAAGACGATGCCCTCCGCGTCGAGCGCCTTGCGGAAGCTCTCACGCTCCGAAAGGAAGCCATAGCCGGGGTGGACAGCATCGGCGCCGGTCGCCTTGCACGCCGCGATGATCCTGTCGGCGAGGAGGTAGGACTCGTTGGCCGGCGGCGGGCCGATATGCACCGCCTCATCGGCCATCAGCACATGCGGGTTACGCGCGTCGGCGTCCGAATAAACCGCGACGGTGGCGATACCCATCTTGCGCGCGGTGCGAATGACGCGGCAGGCGATCTCGCCACGGTTGGCGATCAGGATTTTGGTGATAGTCATTATTGCCCGAACCTTCTCTATTCCGCCGCTTCTTCCAAATGTCCGTGCGGCTGCGCCTGCATCGCGCTGATCCCCAGCTTCGCCAGCAACGCCGCGTCCTTGTCGTCGCCCGCATTGGGCGCTGTCAGCAGCTTGTCGCCGGTGAAGATCGAGTTCGCGCCCGCCATGAAGCAGAGCGCCTGGCACGCCTCCGACATGCTCTCGCGGCCCGCCGACAGGCGCACCATCGAGCGGGGCATCGCGATACGCGCGACCGCGACGGTCCGCACGAACTCGATCTCGTCGATCTGGCCCATCGGCGTGCCTTCGAGCATGTCGCCCAGCACCGTGCCCTTGACGGGGACGAGCTGGTTGATCGGCACGCTCTCCGGGTGCGGCATGGAGGCAAGCGCGTGCAGGAATCCAACACGGTCGGCGCGCGTCTCGCCCAGCCCCACGATCCCGCCGCAACACACGTTGATCCCGGCGTCGCGGACGTTCTCCAGCGTCTCGACCCGGTCCTCGAAGGTGCGGGTGGAGATGATGTTGGCGTAATTCTCCGGCGCGGTGTCGATGTTGTGGTTGTAGTAATCCAGCCCCGCATCCGCGAGCATCTTCGCCTGATCCGCCGACAACATCCCCAGCGTCATGCAGGTTTCCATGCCCATCTGCCGAACGCCCTTCACCATCTCGATGAGCGCAGGCATGTCGCGATCCTTGGGATTGCGCCACGCCGCACCCATGCAGAAGCGGCCGGAGCCATGATCCTTGGCCTGCGCGGCGGCTTGCAGCACCGCCTGCACGTCCATCAGCTTGGTCGCCTTGACGCCGCTGTCCGCCTCAACCGACTGCGAGCAATAGCCGCAATCCTCCGGGCAGCCGCCGGTCTTGATCGACAACAGCGTCGAGAGCTGCACCTCGTTGCGCGGGTGGTTGGCGCGGTGCACCGTCTGCGCCTCATAGACGAGGTCCATAAACGGCAGGTCGAACAGCGACGCGATTTCGTCGCGGGTCCAGTCAGTGCGGGGCACGGTGTTCAAGCGGCATCCTCCAGCGGCGGCATGTTGTGGCCGAGCAGGCGCAGCACATCCGCCGCGCACTCGACCACATTGGAGCCGGGACCGTAAATGCCCTGCACGCCCGCGTCACGGAGATAGTCGTAATCCTGCGGCGGGATGACGCCGCCCGCGATCACCTTGATGTCGCCGCGCCCCTGCTCCTTCAGCTTCTGGATCAGTTCGGGGATCAGCGTCTTGTGCCCCGCCGCGAGGCTGGACGCGCCGACCACATCCACGCCGCTTTCGAGCGCGAGCACGACCGTCTCGTCCGGCGTCTGGAACAGCGGGCCGGACACGACGTCAAAGCCCATGTCGCCAAAGGCCGAGGCAATGACATTCGCGCCGCGATCATGCCCGTCCTGCCCCATTTTGGCGACGAGCAATTTGGGCTTTCTGCCCATGCGCCGCTCAACCGCCGCGACGCCGTCGACAACGGCCTGCCAGCGCGCGTCGCCCTTGTACGGCGCGGCATAGACGCCCTTCACCGGCGTCGGTGTGGTGCCGTAGCGGCCGAACACATCCTCCATCGCCGCGCTGATCTCGCCCAGCGTTGCGCGGGCGCGGGCCGCCTCGACCGCGAGCGCGAGAAGATTGGCCCGTCCCTTCGCACCTTCGCGCAGCGCGTCGAGCGCCGCACGGCATGCGCCCTCGTCCCGCGCCGCCTTTACCGCGTTGATGCGCGCGATCTGCCCTTCGCGAACCTTTGCGTTGTCGACTTCCAGCGTTTCAAGCAGGTCCTCGTTGGCGAGACGATATTTGTTGACGCCGACGATAACATCCTCGCCGCGGTCGACCCGTGCCTGACGGGCAGCGGCCGCCTCCTCGATCATCGCCTTGGGCCAGCCCGCCGCGACAGCCTTGGCCATGCCGCCTTCGGTTTCGACCCGCTCAATGATCTCCCACGCCTTGTCGACGAGGCTCTGTGTCAATGCCTCGACATAGTAGCTGCCGCCCAGCGGATCGACGACATTGCACATGCCGGTCTCCTCCTGGATGACGATCTGCGTGTTGCGGGCGATCCGCGCCGAGAAATCGGTCGGCAGCGCGATCGCCTCGTCGAGCGCATTGGTGTGGAGCGACTGGGTACCGCCCAGCATCGCCGCCATCGCCTCGATCGTCGTACGGATGACGTTGTTATACGGGTCCTGCTCGGTGAGCGAGACGCCGCTGGTCTGGCAGTGGGTGCGCAGCATCTTGCTGCGCTCGTCCTTGGCGCCCAGTTTCGTCATGACGCGGTGCCACAGCACGCGCGCGGCGCGCAGCTTGGCGACTTCCATGAAGAAGTTCATGCCGATGGCGAAGAAGAAGCTGAGGCGTCCGGCAAACTGGTCGATGTCAAGGCCGGAAGCGACGCCATAGTTCACATATTCCATGCCGTCGGCGATGGTGAAGGCAAGCTCCTGCACCTGCGTCGCGCCAGCTTCCTGCATATGATAGCCGGAGATGGAAATGCTGTTGAACTTCGGCATGTTTGCCGAGGTGAAGGCGAAGATGTCCGAGATGATCCGCATCGACGGCTCGGGCGGATAGATATAGGTGTTGCGGACCATGAACTCCTTCAGAATGTCATTCTGAATGGTTCCGTCGAGCTGCGCCTGCGAAACGCCCTGTTCCTCCGCCGCGATGATGAAAAAGGCGAGGACCGGAATCACCGCGCCGTTCATGGTCATGCTGACCGACATCTTGTCGAGCGGGATCCCGTCGAACAGGATCTTCATATCCTCGACCGTGTCGATGGCGACGCCCGCCTTGCCGACATCGCCCACCACGCGCGGATGGTCGCTGTCATAGCCGCGATGGGTTGCAAGATCGAACGCGACCGACAGGCCCTTTTGCCCCGCCGCGAGATTGCGGCGATAGAAGGCGTTGGACTCCTCCGCCGTCGAAAAACCGGCATATTGCCGGATCGTCCAGGGACGACCCGCATACATGGAGGCCCGCACCCCGCGCGTGAACGGTGCAAAGCCCGGCAGACCGGGGTCGGCGGTCACATCCTCGGCCGTGTAGAGCGGCTTGACGGTGATGCCCTCTGGCGTCTGCCAGTCGAGATCCTTGCCCTTGACTTCCTTGGCGGCGAGCGCCTGCCAGTCGTTTGTTCCTGCCATCATTCGCCCCTGAAAACCGGCTTGCGCTTTTCTGCAAACGCGCTGACTGCTTCGCGAAAGTCCGCGCTTTTCCCCATGCGGCCCTGCGTCGACGCTTCCCGCGCGAGCATGGTCGAAAAGTCGCTATCCAGCGCCCCGTTCACTGCTTTTCGGATCGACCCCAGCGCGAGCGAGGGGCCAGTCGCCAACCGGCGCGCCAGCGCCAATGCCTCACCGGCAGCGGTTCCATCGGCCACGACGCGGTTGATCAGGCCCCAGTCGAGGGCTTGCCGGGCCACGATGCGCTCACCGAGCAGCGCCATTTCCATGGCGCGTGCGCGACCCACAGCCTTTGCGACAGCCCAGGTTGCGCCAGCATCGGGCACAAGCCCGATATTCGCGAACGCCAGCAGAAAATAGGCGCTTTCCTCGGCGACAACGATATCGGCGGTCAGCGCAAAGGAACATCCGGCCCCCGCCGCCGCCCCCTGCACAGCGGCGACAATCGGGATCGGGCAGTCGCGCAGCGCCCGCACGGCAGGTTCATAGTGGACGCGCAGCAAGGCACCGAGATCGTCCGGCAAGACAGCAAGGTCGGCCCCGGCGCAGAAGGAACGCCCCTCGCCCCGCAGGAGCAGCGCGCGCGCACCGTCGTCCACAGCGCGCGCAATCGCCGCTGTCAGCTCGTGAAGGAGAACGGGATTCAGCGCATTGAGGCGGTCGGGACGGTTGAGCGTCAGCGTCGCGACCCCATCCGCAAGCGCATAGAGCACGGGCTGTTCGGTCAATGTCCGGCTCCCGCCTTGGGGCTTTCCATGATTTCGGTGAGTTGCCCGCCCATGTCCTTGGGATGGACGAAAAAGATCAGCGTGCCGTGCGCACCGATACGCGGTTCGCCGAGGACGCGCTTGCCAAGCCCTTCGAACCAGGCCTTCGCGGCATGAATGTCCGGCACTTCGTAACAGATGTGGTGCTGACCGCCGAGCGGGTTCTTCTCCAGCCACTTGCCTACCGCGCTGTCCGGCGCGGTCGGCTGGAGCAGCTCGATCTGGGTCCCCGCCGTGCCCGCTTCCCCCGGCGTATTGACGAAACACACGCGCACCTGCTGGCTTTCCAGCACGAACGGCTCCGTAACGTCGGTCGCGCCCATGACATCCCGGTAAAAGGCGATGCTCGCGTCGAGATCGGGCGTCGCGACGCCGATATGGTTAAGCCGGCCGAGTTTCACGCCGCAACTCGCTCGACTACCATGGCGATGCCCTGACCACCGCCAATGCACATGGTGATGAGGCCATAGCGGCCGCCGATGCGCTCCAGCTCATAGACCGTCTTGACGGTCAGGATCGCGCCGGTCGCGCCGACCGGGTGGCCAAGTGCGACGCCGCTGCCGTTGGGATTGAGCTTGTCGGGGTTGAAGCCAAGCACCTTGGCGACGGCGCAGGCCTGCGCGGCGAACGCCTCGTTCGCCTCGATCACGTCGATCTGGTCGAGGCTGAGCCCCGCGCGCTCCAGCGCGATCGGCACGGCCTTGACCGGGCCGATGCCCATCACGGTCGGTTCGACCCCGGCATGACCCCAGGAGACGATCCGCGCGAGCGGCTTGAGACCGCGCTTCTCGACCTCGTCGCCGGTCGCCAGAACCACCGCAGCCGCGCCGTCGTTGATGCCCGACGCATTGGCGGCCGTCACCGTGCCGTCCTTCTTGAACACGGGCTTCATGCCCGCAAGCACCTCGGCGCTGATGTCCGCGCGCGGATGCTCGTCCGTGTCGAACAGAGTGACGCCCTTGCGCGTCTTGATCTCGACCGGCAGGATCTGATCCTTGAACCGCCCTTCCTCGATGGCGCGAACGGCGCGCTTGTGCCCCTCGACCGCCAGCGCGTCCTGCGCCTCGCGCGTCACCTGATGTTCGGCGGCGACATTCTCGGCGGTCACGCCCATGTGGATGTCATGCACGGGATCGCTGAGCGTCACCGTCAGCGCGTCGATCATGGGCATATTGCCCATCTTGGTGCCCCAGCGCATGCCCTTGGCGACATAGGGCGACTGGCTCATGCTTTCCGCGCCGCCGGCCACGGTGATCCCAGCCTCGCCCAGCCGCATCATCTGCGCCGCCGAGATGATCGCCTGAACGCCCGAACCGCACAGCCGGTTTAGGGTGAGCGCCGGACTGCTGACGGGAACGCCCGCCTCGAGCGCCGCAACGCGGGCGAGATAGGCGTCCTTGGGACCGGAGGGGATGACATTGCCCATGACGACATGCTCGACATCGCCCGTGGCCAGGCCCGCCCGGTCCACCGCCTCGGCGATCACCAGCGCGCCGAGCTTTGCCGGCTCGAAATCTTTCAGCGCACCGCCGAAATCCGCAATTGCCGTGCGCACCGCGCCGACGATGAAAACCTCGTTCATTGCTATTCCCCCGGTCATGGTCCGTGCCTTACAATGGAATATTATCGTGCTTCTTCCATGGATTTTCGAGTGCCTTATTGCGCAGCTTGCGCAGCGCCAGCGCGACCCGCCTGCGGGTCGAGTGCGGCTGGATCACCTCGTCGATGAAGCCCTTTGACGCGGCCACGAACGGATTGGCGAAGCGGTCCTCATACTCCCTGGTTTTCTGGGCGATCTCCTCGGGGCTGAGGCCCCGGAAGATGATTTCGACCGCGCCCTTGGCACCCATCACCGCAATCTCCGCCGTCGGCCAGGCGAGGTTGAGGTCGCCGCGCAAATGCTTCGACGACATCACGTCATAGGCACCGCCATAGGCCTTGCGGGTGATGACGGTGATCTTGGGCACGGTCGCCTCGGCGAAAGCGAAGAGCAGCTTCGCGCCATGCTTGATGATGCCGCTGTGCTCCTGTCCGACACCGGGCAGAAATCCCGGAACATCCACGAACGTCACGATCGGGATTTCGAAGGCGTCGCAGAAACGCACGAACCGCCCTGCCTTCTTCGATGCATTGATGTCGAGGCACCCGGCCAGCACCATAGGCTGATTGGCGACGATGCCCACGGTGCGCCCCTCGATCCGGCCAAAACCGCACAGGATATTGCCCGCATGGGCCGGCTGCACCTCGAAGAAGTCGCCCTCGTCAAGCACCTTCCGGATGAGTTCGTGCATGTCATAGGGCTGGTTGGCATTGGCGGGAACAAGCAGGTCAAGGCTGGGCTCGACGCGATCCCACGGATCGGCGGTCGGGCGCTCGGGCGCCGGTTCGCGATTGGAGGCGGGAAGAAAGTCGATGAAGTCGCGCGCGCTCAGGAGCGCCTCGATATCGTTTTCGAACGCAACGTCGGCGACACCCGATCGCGTCGTATGCGTCACCGCTCCGCCCAGATCCTCCTGCGTGACGATTTCATTCGTCACCGTCTTGACCACCTCCGGCCCGGTCACGAACATGTAGCTCGAATCCTTCACCATGAAGATGAAATCGGTCATGGCTGGCGAATAGACCGCGCCGCCGGCGCATGGTCCCATGATGAGGCTGATCTGCGGCACGACGCCCGAGGCCAGCACGTTGCGCTGGAACACCTCGGCATAACCGCCGAGGCTGGCCACCCCCTCCTGGATACGCGCGCCGCCGCTGTCGTTGAGGCCGATGACGGGCGCACCGACCTTCATCGCCATGTCCATGATCTTGCAGATCTTCTGCGCGTGGCGCTCCGAAAGCGAGCCGCCGAACACGGTAAAGTCCTGGCTGAATACGAAAACGAGGCGACCATTGATCGTGCCCGATCCGGTGACGACACCGTCGCCCGGCACATGCTGTGCGTCCATGCCAAAGTCGACGCAGTTGTGCTCGACATACATGTCGACCTCTTCGAAACTGCCCTCGTCGAGTAGCACGGCCAGCCGCTCGCGCGCGGTCAGTCGGCCCTTGGCATGCTGGTTGTCGATCCGCTGCTGCCCGCCGCCGAGACAGGCGGCCGCCCGCTTGGCTTCCAATGCCTCGATGATCGCCAGTCTGGACATGCGTAGTGCCTTTCTCTTCTTATGCGGCGTCCGATGGCGCGGTCTTTCAGGCTTTCGAACAAAGGGCAAATGTGAACTTGTGGAATTGCAAAGAGCAACTTTGCAAATTAGGATGGTGCCATGCCACGCGGTCCCCGCCAGTTTGTCGGCCCCAAGGTGCGCCAGATCCGCCTCGATCACCGACTCGATCAGGCGGGGATGGCGCAGCATCTCGGCATATCCGTCTCCTATCTTTCGCAGCTGGAGAATGACGACCGGCCGCTGACGGCCAAGGTCAAGGCCGCGCTTGCCCGTGCCTTTCCTCTCGACTGGTCGGCGCTGGACGAACGGCCCGAGGAGCAGCTGATGGGTGCTTTCGCCTGGGCGATGGCGAGCCCGGCCATCGGCTCGCCGCCGGCGGACCCTGGCCGCGCGGAGCGGCTTGCCCTCCAATATCCCGACTTCGCAGCACGCTATGTCGCGCTTCACCATGGCTGGCGTCAGGCGCAGGACAGGATAGCCATGATGGAGGAGGCGCTGGCGAGCGATGCCGCGCCCGCCGCCCGCACCCCCTGGGAACTGGTGCGCGACTGGTTTCACGAGGCAGGCAACTACATCCACGCGCTCGACTGTCGCGCCGAAGACCTGTCCGCCGAGCTAGGCCTTGGCGGTGGCGACAGCGAGGCGCGCCTCACCATGGCCCTGATCGAGCGACACCAGTGCCACATCATCCAGACGGACGGCGCGGGCGACATGCAGCGCGCCTATGACGCCGAACGCCGGGAACTGCGCATCAACGCCGCGCAGCCCTATGCGACACGCATGTTCCTCCTTGCCGTGCAACTCATGCAGCTCGAAGCGGGGGACATGATCGCCGAGCTGGTGCGGGCGGCCGATCTTGGCGATGAGCGCGCGGACGCGCTCCTGCTCCTCGGCCTCGCCAATTACGGCGCGGGCGCGCTCCTCATGCCCTATCGCCGGTTTCGCGACACGGCGCGCGCCCTCCGGCATGACATCGACCCGCTGGCACGCGCATTCGGCACGAGTTTCGAGCAGGCGTGCCACCGCCTCTCGACATTGCAGCGACCCGGCAGCCGGGGCATCCCCTTCTTCTTCTGCCGCGTCGACATGGCCGGCAACATCACCAAACGCCACAGCGCCACCCGGCTCCAGTTCGCGCGCTTCGGCGGCGCCTGTCCGCTCTGGGTGGTGCACGAGGCGGTGGCGATACCCGACCGCATCCAGGTCCAGCTTGGCGAGACGCCTGACGGCGTGCGCTATGTCTCGATGGCGCGCGGTCTCGTAAAGCCGTCAGGCAGCTTCGCGCGGCCGCCACGCCGCTACGCCGTCGCGCTGGGCTGCGAGATCGACCATGCCGCCAACTTCATCTATGCGGACAGTCTCAGCCTCACCGACGAGGCGGCGGCCACGCCCATCGGCACCTCGTGCCGCCTGTGCCCACGCCGAGGCTGTGACCAGCGCGCCTTTCCGCCGATCGACCGGCCAATCCGCATCGACCCCGACCGCCGCGATGTCGTCCCCTATCTGGTCGAATAGAACAGGCCGCCGCTTACCCCTCGTTAACCATGCGGCGGCTAGGCTGCCCGCCAGATCGACGAAAGGGGACCAGCCATGTCCGTCGAGACCGAAATCCATGCGGGCGATGGCCAGCCCGAAACCGTCATGCTTCCCATTGACGAGGTCATCGACCTCATGCTCGACCGGCTATCGGACGGGGCGGACCATCCTGAGCTATGGCCCGACTTCCCCGAGTTTCTCAGTATATTCCCGATGCTCGGCGCGGCAATAGAGGCGCGGCTGCGGAGGCGCGGCGAACCGCAACTTGAGCTCTCCATCCTGCTCACGATCGCCAAAGCCGCTTCGGGCGACGCCGCCAGTGCGCTGGCGATGTTCGAGCCGATCGCAACGGCCCATAGCCAGTCGCCCCTCGTGCAGGGCGTAACCTTCTACCTTCAGAGCCTGCTCGACCCCGCCAACCCCAAATATGATCTTGCCGATCGCTTCTGCGACACGCCCTTCCACAAATTCGATGTGCTGGACGGCAGCACCCATCTTTGCTGCGCGAGCTGGCTGACAGTGTCGGCTGGCAATCTGGAAGGCAATCGCTGGCAGGAGGTCTGGAATTCCGTCGAGGCGCAGGCCGTCCGGGAAAGCATCCATGACGGCAGCTTCCGCTACTGCAACAAGACCGCCTGCCCGTTCATCGCGTCGGGAACGCTACCCTCGAAAGCCGAGATTGCCGAACAGATTCCGGCGCGCCGACAGGTGATCGAGGAGGAGATGACCGTGCTGCCGCGCGGTCCCGAGCGCGTCACCCTGGCCTATGACCGCACCTGCAATCTTTCCTGCCCGAGTTGCCGCACCGAGAAATATGCCGCCGACAGCGCCACACGCGCGCGGTTCGACCGGCTGCAGGAGGATGCGATCCTGCCGATGCTGCGCGATTGCGCGCTCGTCGACATCACCGGCTCCGGCGATCCCTTTGCCAGCAAGAATTTCCGTCGCCTGATCGAGCAGCTTGGACCGGAGGACTATCCCGATCTGCGTTTTCAGGTGATGACCAATGCCATGTTGCTGACGCGGCGCGAGTGGGACCGTTTCCCGGCCCTGCACAACCGCGTCAAATCGCTGCGCATTAGCCTAGACGCGGCCACAGGACCGACCCACGAGCTGATCCGGCGCGGCGCACGCTGGGCAGCGATGCTTGAAAATCTCGCCTTTGCGCAGGAACTGCGCCGGGCCGGGCTTGTCGATCACCTCGATTTCATTTTCATCGTTCAGGCGGAAAACTTCCGGGAGATGGGCGACTTTGTCGACCTCGGCCACCGCTTTGGCGTCGATGCCGTCAAATTCTTTCGCATGACCAACTGGGGCACCTTTTCCGCCGCCGAATTCGCCGCAAAGGCGGTGTTCATGCCTGCCCATGCCGACCATGGCGCCTTTGTTGGCGCGATGCAGGACCGCCGCCTGCGCGATCCGCTTGTCGATCTCAACGATCTCATGGCGTTCGTCCGGGACGACGCGGGCAATGCGCCGCTGCGCGATCGGATCGTGCTGAAGCCCTTCGACTGAAATCGCTGCTCATTAACTGCGTTCCCTAACGGGGGCGCAAGCTTTTCGGGTGAGAATCGGTCAAGGAGAGAACCCATGGCCGACCTCAAGCTGCTCGTCGTCGACGATTCCCTCACCATCCGGGCGATGCTCGAAGAGATACTGGACCGGCACAGCGATGCCCATATCTGCGGCATGGCATCCAGCGCGGAAGAAGCCCTCGATCTCGTCAACCGTCTGCTACCCGACGTGATCCTGCTCGACCTGAAGCTGCCGGGCCTCGACGGCTTCGGCTTTCTCGATGCGATCCACGATCATTGGCATGACATGCATGTGATCGTCGTTTCATCGTCCGCCAAGAAGGGATCGCAGGACTGCCTCGATTCCTTCGAACATGGCGCGGAAGCCTGCTTCGACAAGGCGCGCATCGTGAAATGCGGGCGGGAGCTCGCACAGCTGATCGACGAGATCGGCACGGAGCAGGTGCGCCCGGCCCGGCACATGGGCGATGCCGTCACCCTGCCGCCGCAGCATCATCACGGCGAGCTGGCGGCCGGATCGGACTTCCAGCTCAGCGCATGAGGACGAGTTCTTCCGCCATGCTGGGGTGAAGGGCGACGGTCTGGTCGAACGCCTCCTTGGTGAGGCCCGCCTTGACCGCGACGGCCGCCGCCTGAAGTATCTCCGGCGCGTCCGGCCCGATCATATGGAGGCCGACCACCTTGCCGGTCGCCGCATCGCAGATCATCTTGTAAAGGCCGCGCTCGTTGCGCCCGGCCAGAACGTTTTTCATCGCCCGGAAATCCGATGAGTAGACCTTGATGGACCCAAGCGTGTTGCGCGCCTGCGCCTCGGTCAAGCCGACGCCCGCCATTGGCGGATGGCTGAACACCGCGCTCGGCACGCAGTTGTAGTCGACGATTGTCGGCTTGTCGCCGAACACGGTATCGGCAAAGGCCTGACCCTCGCGGATCGCCACGGGGGTGAGCTGGATGCGGTCGGTCACGTCGCCCACGGCATAGATGCTCGGGCAACTCGTGCGACTATAGTCGTCGACCTTGATCGCGCCCTTGTCATTGAGCTCCACCCCGGCGGCATCGAGCCCGAGCCCGTCGATTTTGGGGCGTCGTCCTGTTGCGAACAGGACGATATCGGCGTGCACGGGGTCGCCGCCGTCACCCAGCATGACCTTGAGCGAACCGTCGTCCCCCTTCTCAATCGAGTTGAACGGCGCGTTGAAGCGAAAGTTGATGCCCTTCTGCATCGAGATGGCGAGCAGCCGGTCCCTGATCTGTTCGTCATAGCCGCGCAGGATCGTGTCCGACCGATTGACGATCGTCACATGCGCCCCGAAGCCGTGGAAGATTCCCGCAAATTCGTTGGCAATATAGCCACCGCCGGCGATGAGCACCCTGCGGGGCATGTTTTCGAGGTGGAAAACCTCGTTGGACGTGATGCCATGCTCCGCGCCCGGCAGGTCCGGCACGATCGGCGTCGCCCCGACCGCGATCAGTATTTTCGCCGCGCGCACCAGCTTCCCGCTTGCGAGCCGAACGCTGTTCGGTCCCTCGATCACGGCGCGCTCGTTGAAGATGTCGACCTTATGATTGCCCAGCGTCTCTGTGTAGATGCCGTTCAGCCGATCAACCTCGGCGAGAACATTGTCGCGCAGACGCTGCCACTGAAAGCCGCAGTCCGGCACGTCCCAGCCGAAGCGACGGGCGTCCTGGAGATCTTCCGCGAAATGCGCGGCATAGACGAGCAGCTTCTTGGGCACACAGCCACGGATGACGCACGTGCCCCCGACGCGATATTCTTCGGCCACCGCCACCCTGGCGCCATGGGCCGCGGAAACGCGCGCCGCCCTGACACCGCCGGAACCGGCGCCGATTACGAACAGATCATAGTCAAAGTTGCTCATGCCGCATCCTTTCGTCGCGAAGCGGCATATGGGTTACAGCCGGGCGGGATCGCAACCGGCTTTTATCGCTGAGACTGATCGACCTGGCAGCCGCGCGCGCGGTCAGCCTGCAAGCGCCAGGGGCGTATCGTGCGCGGACGCGATGCTCTTGCGCCGCAGCGCATCCGGATTGGCGACGTAGGCGGGCCGGGTCGCGAGGTTGCGGGTGCGGAACTGCGCCAGCATGGCACCGACCGTTCTGACCTCGGCAGCGAGCTGGGTCGTCGCGGCTGTTGTCTCCTCCACCATCGCACTGTTCTGCTGCGTGATCCGGTCGATGTCGCTGACCGATTCGCTGATCTGCGCGAGGCTGCGTGCCTGCGTTTCGGCCGCGGATGCAATTTCCCCTATGACCCTGCTCACGGAGCCGACCTGGTCGACGATTTCGGTAAGCTTGGCGCCCGTCTCCCCGACCAGCGCGACACCCCGCCCGACATGGCCGGAACTCGTCTCGATCAGGGTCTTGATGTTGCTGGCGGCATCTGCCGATCGCTGCGCGAGCGCCCGCACCTCATTGGCGACAACGGCGAAGCCGCTGCCCGCAGAACCGGCGCGTGCCGCCTCCACGCCCGCGTTCAGCGCAAGCAGATTGGTCTGAAAGGCGATGGCGTCGATCACATTGACGATCTCGGAGATTTCGCGTGACGAGGACTGAATCGAATCCATCGCCTCGATGGCCCGGCGAACGACATCGCCCCCTTCCGAAGCCTTGTCATGGGCGAGCGCGATGGCCTGTTGCGCGCCGGAGGCCCGCCCTGCCGTATCATGCACATTGGCGCTTACGTGATGCACGGTGGATGCGGTCTCGGCGAGGCTTTCGGCCTGACGGCAATTGCGGTCCGACAGGTCGGTGGAGGAGGTCTGGAGCTGGGCAAGATTGTTCATCACGCCGCCCACACCCGCGCGAACGGTGTGCAGCGTCTCAGCGAGCGCCTGCACCGTGGCATTGAAATGGTTGCGCAGCGCCTCGTAGCTTTCCGAAAACCTGTCCTGAATGCGATATTCGAGATCACGGTCGGACAGGTGCTGAAGAGCGACCGACAGCGATCCCACGACCTGCCGCTGGTCCGCTTCAAGCTGATGCCGCGCGATAGCCGACATGCGAAAAGTCTCCGCGGCTTCCGCCATGGTGCCGATCTCGTCCCGGCGGCGCGACCACGCCGCCAGCTCGCAGTCATAGTCGCCATGCGCCATGCGGCCCAACACATTCGCCATGTGCGCCACCGGCGCGGCGACATCGCGCCGGACAAAGCGGGCCGCCAGAATGAGCGCACCTACCACCATCAGGGCCAGAATGCCGATCGCTGCCAGCGCGGTGCTGACGATCAGCCCGTTGCGGCTATCGGTGTCCGCCCGGACCGACTTGGCCAT
>CAZGVX010000041.1:0-6959 GCA_964529225.1 uncultured Sphingobium sp. | reverse complement strand
AACTCGGCCTTCAGCGCCTTCAGTCGCTCGACATTGGGCGCCGCACTGGCCGGGTCGCTCGTGATCAAGGTCGCCATCAGATAGGCTTCGACGACGAAACAGGGCGGCGGCAAAATGTCGGCAAGCATTTCGTCGTGCAGCGTGTTGGCGCGCGACATAGGGCCGCCGACCCGGATCTCGCTGATGACAAAGGCACCGACGGCCACCGCCGCCAGTACAAGTCCGATCACTATGTTGGCGACCAGATTGGCCTGTCTGCTCAACATATCGCTCTCCTCGGCATCGGCCTCCCCGGTTGAAGGTCCTTGCCGACCCAGAGTAAGTCAAACCTCCTTAAAATGTCGTTGCGGGAACGACGGAATGACTAACCTAGAGCTTTGTCAATCAACGCCATAGTGGAGGGATCGAAACCCTGAGGTCCGTCGCGCTCGATGGATTTGGCGATCTCCTTGCCTAGCTCGACACCGAACTGGTCAAAGCTGTTGATGCCCATCAATATGCCATTGGCGAATGTGCGATGCTCGTAAAAGGCGATCAGCGCGCCAAGCGTGCGCGGGTTCAGCTGGTCCAGAAGAATCGTCGTCGACGGGCGATTGCCCGGATAGTTTCGTGCGCCGTCCTCGCTCGCGCGACCGCGCATCAGCGCCGCCCCTTGCGCGAAGCAGTTGATGAGAAGCGCCTCATGATGCGCGGGGTCGAGCCTGTCCCCGGCTTCCGCCACGGCGAGAAACTCGACCGGGATGAGGTGACTGCCCTGATGCAGCAGCTGGAATACGGCGTGCTGCGCGTCCGTTCCGACGCCGCCCCAGGTGACAGGCGCGGTGGGCGCCGCCACTGTCTCGCCTTCCCGCGTCACCGACTTGCCGTTGCTCTCCATCTCCAGCTGCTGGAGATAGCTCGGCAGCAGGCGCAGCCGCTCGTCATAGGCGAACACGGCGCGGGTCTGGCAGGCCATGATGCGTGCATAGAACTGATCGACGAAGGCAGCGCGAAGTGGCGCATTGTCGCGCAGCGCCGCCTTGCGGAAGTGCCGGTCCATCGCCGCCGCGCCTTCCAGAAGCTCCTCGAACCCGCCCCAGCCGAGTGCGATCGCGGCGGGAAAACCGATAGACGACCAGAGCGAATACCGCCCGCCGATGCTTTCCGGGAAGGGCAGGATGCGCGTCTCGTCCACGCCCCATGCAATCGCGCGCTCCGGCGAGGCCGTCAGCGCGATGACCTTGCCATAAGGGTCATCCACGCCGTGCTCGGTCATCCACTGGATCGCGCTTGCGGCATTGAGCATGGTTTCCGAGGTGGTGAAGGTCTTGGAGGCGACCGCTACCAGCGTCGCATGCGGGTCGAATCGGGCGATCGCCGCCTCCAGCGCCGCGCCATCGACATTGCTGACCACCGCCACTTCATAGCGGGCCTCATGCCGGGCAAGCGCATCGACGAGCAGGTCCGGCCCAAGCGCGGACCCGCCGATACCGATGTGCAGGACATGCCGCACATCGCCCAGCGCGCCGCCCTCTATGGCGTCAATGAGGGTGCGCATCCGGGTGCGCAGATTGCGCGCGTCGGCGACCGTTTCGGGGCGCCCCTCGCCGCGCAGCGCGGCGTGCTCGACCGCACGGCCCTCGCTTTTGTTGATCGGCTCGCCGGCGAACATCGCGGCGCGCATCGCCGAAAATTCCGCTGCGTCTGCCAGCCGCTCGAACGCAGCGATATGGTCGTCGACAAGATGAGTCTTAGCGAAGTCGAACCGGATGCCGGCAACCTCCAGGACATGCTTGGTCAGGCGATCCGGGTCGCACCCAAAAATGCCCGAAAGCTGCGGCACAGGCAGTGCCCTGATTTCGTCCAGCACCGCCTTGCGTTCCGCTTCCGTCATCATGCGCAGTTCTCCGATCACCATGGTCTGTCCATAACGAAGCCGGTGGCGATTTGCACCGCCCTTGTCGCGCGACGGTCCGGCAATCCGCGCGGCTTGACGGACAGGCGGGCCACCTTCAAAGGAGCGTGCATGGCTTCTTCCAAACAAGCGTCGGAGACGCGGGATTTCCTGAGCTTCGTCGTCAAGCTGGCGCTGATCGTTTTCGTGATCCGCAGCTTCATTGTCGCGCCCTTCAATATCCCGTCCGAATCGATGCAGCCGCGCCTTCTGATCGGCGATTATCTGCTCGCCGCCAAATGGCCCTATGGCTATTCGCGCTACAGCCTGCCCTTCAGTATTCCGCTGATCCCCGGCCGCATCCTGCCCAGGGATCCCGCGCGCGGCGATGTCGTCGTATTCAAGGCGCCCGCCAATTTGCGGGAGGACTGGATCAAGCGCGTCGTCGGCCTGCCCGGTGACATGATCGAGGTGCGGGACGGGCAGGTCTGGCTGAACGGCAAGCCCATCCCCAAAACGCGCGTGGCCGACCTCGTCATTCCGGTGACGCCCAACATGATCGCCGCAGCCAGCCGCGAAGGCGCGCGTTCGCCCTGTTTCCGCAGCGAGTTCGAGAAGCAGTCGGCGCAGGGCAGCCTGTCCTGCCACTATCCCAGGTTTCGCGAGACGCTGCCAGACGGCAAGACCTATGACGTCCTGGACCTGGAGGACGGGCCGGAAGACAATGTGGCGCTGACTCTGGTGCCGGAAGGCCATATCTTCGTGATGGGCGACAATCGCGATCGCAGCGCGGACAGCCGTGTGCCCGTCGCACAGGGCGGCGTGGGCCTGCTCCCGGTGGGCAATCTCGTCGGTCGTGCCATGCTCTCGGTGTTTTCGACGGACGGGTCGGCCAACTGGTTCCTGCCCTGGACCTGGCTGACGGCGGCGCGGTTCGATCGCATTGGACAGGGCTTCTGAACAACGCTGACGTCACTGGCTGGCTGGCGAAGCTGACCGGCCATGCGCCGCGCGACATGGCGATGTGGGCGCGCGCTGTCACCCATGGCAGCGTTGGCGCCGACAATTACGAACGGCTGGAATTCCTCGGCGACCGGGTGCTTGGCCTGCTGATGGCCGAATGGCTGTCCGAGCTTTTCCCCCACGAGCGCGAGGGACAGCTCTCGCGCCGCCTCAACAGCCTTGTCGCGGGCGCGGTCTGTGCGGATATCGCGCGCGAGATCGGGCTTGGCGATCATATCCGGCTGGGCAAGCAGGCGCGCGAGGACGGCGCGGTCGACAGCGACAATGTGCTCGGCGACGTGATGGAGGCGCTCATCGGGGCGCTCTATCTGGAGGCGGGGCTGGACGCCGCCCGGGCTTTCGTGCGGCGACTGTGGGGCGAACGCGCTCGGGGCGAGGCGACCGCACCGCGCCATCCCAAGTCAGCCCTGCAGGAATGGGCGGCAGCGAACCGCCGCAAGACTCCGGTCTATACGCTCGTCGAGCGGTCTGGCCCTCACCATGCGCTGCGCTTCACCGTTCAGGTTGCGATTCCCGGTGTCGGCGAGGCGCAGGCCGTGGGCAGCTCCAAGCAGGAGGCCGAGACAGCCGCCGCCGCCTCTCTGCTGGCGACTCTCGCATGACGACGCGCTGCGGCCTCGTCGCCGTCATCGGCGCGCCCAATGCGGGCAAGTCCACACTCGTCAACGCCCTCGTCGGGCAAAAGGTCGCGATCACCAGCGCCAAGGCCCAGACCACCCGCACCCGCGTCATGGGCATCGCCATCGAGGGGGACGCGCAGATGGTGCTCGTCGACACGCCCGGCATTTTCGCGCCGGGCCGCCGCCTCGACCGGGCGATGGTCGCCGCCGCCTGGGGCGGGACGCAACACGCCGACATCCTCGCGCTGATCGTCGATGGCCGTGCCGGACTGGGGCCAAAGCTGGAGCCAATTCTCGACGGGGTCGCCAGACGCCGCGAACCGCTGTGGCTCATCCTCAACAAGGTTGACATCGCTGCCAAGGACAAGCTGCTGTCGCTCACCGAGCGGCTCCACGGCCGGATCAGTCCGGTGGAGACATTCTATGTAAGCGCCGCAACCGGGGACGGCCTGACGGAATTCCGCACCGCCCTCGCAGGCGCCATGCCGGAGGGGGCGTGGCACTTCCCTGCCGATCAGGTCTCGGACGCAACCGACCGGCTGCTCGCCGCCGAGATCACGCGCGAGCAGCTCTATCACCAGCTCCACGACGAACTGCCCTATCAGAGCGCCGTCGAGACGGAGCAGTATCAGGAGCGGGGGGACGGTACGGTCGAAATCCACCAGCAGATCATCGTCGCCCGCCCGACACAGCGCGGCATCGTCCTCGGCAAAGGCGGCCAGCGGCTGAAGGAAATCGGATCGAAGGCGCGGACGGAATTAAGTGCGCTTCTGGGCTGCCCGGTCCACCTCTATCTCCACGTCAAGGTGCGGGAGGACTGGGACGAGGATCGCCAGACCTATCGGGATATCGGGCTCGACTGGGTGGATTGACCGACGTGGGCCCCGGCGATCATGTCGCCGTCAACGCCTCCACCAATGCGCGCACCTTCTTCTGGCGCCATTGCGGCAGCGGCGCGACGAGCCAGTAGCCTGACGCCCATGGCCGGGCATCGCCAAGCGACACCACCCGCCCCTGCGCCACATCCTGCGCCGCAAGCAGCGCGGGTACGCAGGTCTGGCCAAGGCCGTTCGCCGCCGCGTCGATGGCAAGCCCCGCATCGGGCACGCGCATGATCGCCTCCGCGCCTTCGGGCGACGGGCAGCCGGGCCAATGGATCGTCACTTCCGGCACATCCCCCGGCGCGGCCACGGTCACGACCTCCGGCGCACCGAGCGCCACGCCCTCATGACCGCCCGGACCCTCGGTCAGGAGGATCGCCAGATCGACATTGGATTCGGTGAAATCGAGCGCATTCTCCGCCGCGATCAGAGCAACAGACAGCCCGGTGTTGGAGCGCAGATAGTCCGCCAGTCGCGCGCTCAGCCATTTCTGAGCGAAATCGCGCGGGGCGGCAATCGTGAGATGCCGGGAGGTCTGGCCCGATTGCATGGCGCGCACCGACTCCTCGAACTCCAGAAAGCCCTGGCGCAGCGCCGGAAGGCCAGCTTGCGCCTCCGGCGTGAGCTCCAGCCCCTTTGGCGTGCGGCGAAACAGGACGAGGCCCAGCATCTCCTCCAGCGCGCGGATCTGCTGGCCGACCGCCGCCGGCGTCACCGCCAGTTCATCCGCCGCGCGGGTGAAGGACAGGTGACGCGCCGCCGCATCGAGCACGCGCAGGCCGTTGAGCGGGAGATGGGTTCGCCTCATCCGGAAAAGGCCGGACCGATCAGGCTGAAGGCCGGCACCTCGACGTCGAACATCGACCCGTCGCTGCCCAGCATCTGAAAACTGCCTTTCATCGCGCCGGTGGGAGTCGCCAGCGGACAGCCCGAGACGTAGTCGAAGGCGCCGCCGGGCTGGATAACGGGCTGCTCGCCGATCACGCCTTCGCCTTCGACCAGGTGCGTGCCGCCGCGCCCGTCAGTAATCTGCCAGCGCCGGGTGAGGAGCTGAACCGGCGCCTGCTGCCCGTTCTCGATGCGGATATGATAGGCCCAGAACCAGCGGCCGCGATCCGGGTCGGACTGTTCCTCGAGAAAGGTGACGGCGACGCGCACCGTGATGTCGCGTGTCGTCTCGGTGTAGGGAAACAACGCTTTCATCATGCGCGTCAAAGTCCCTTAAAGGCCGAGCCCCGTCAATGCCTTGTCAAGATCGCCGATAAGGTCCGCCGGATCCTCGAGGCCGACGCTGATCCGCACCATGCCCTCGGTCACGCCCATCGTCTCGCGGGTTTCGGGCGAGAGGCTGGAATGGGTGGTCGAGGCAGGATGGGTCATCAGCGACTTGGTGTCGCCGATATTGTTGGAGATGTCGATCAGTTCCAGCGCATCGAGGAGCGCATGGGCTGCCGGACGGCCACCCTTGACGGTGAACGAGAAGATCGACCCGGCATAGCGCATCTGCGACATGGTGAGGTCATGCTGCGGATGGCTTGGTAGCCCGGGGAACAGCACGTCGACACGGCCTTCCAGAAAGCGCGCGATCTCCAATGCGTTCTCCGACTGGCGCACGGCGCGCAGGTCAAGCGTCTCAAGACCCTTCAGCACCACCCAGGCGTTGAACGGCGACAATGTCGGGCCGGTATTGCGCTGAAACGGCAGCAGCTTGCCATTGATGAACTCGGCCGACCCGCACACGGCGCCCGCCAGCACCCTGCCCTGCCCGTCCATCAGCTTGGTCGCAGCATAGGCCACCACGTCCGCGCCGAGTTCGAGCGGTCGCTGCAGCGCGCTCGTGGCAAACGCATTGTCCACCACAGTCGTGATGCCATGGGCGCGGGCGATGGCGCTGACCGAGCGGATATCGACGATATCCATGGTGGGGTTTGCCGGCGTCTCGAAGAAGAACAGCTTCGTGTTCGGGCGGATGGCCGCTTCCCACGCGGCATTGTCCCGCCCGTCGACGGCGGTCACCTCGATCCCGAAACGGGGCAGAAGATTGTCCGTCACCCAGCGGGTCGGGCCGAAGGCGGCGCGGGCGACGACCATATGGTCGCCAACCGAAAGCTGGCAGAGCATGGAGGCGCTCATCGCCGCCATGCCGCTCGCCTGCACCCGGCACGCCTCGGCGCCTTCGAGCAGCGCGATGCGCTCCTCCAGCATCTCTACCGTCGGGTTCTGGGTCCGCGAATAGGTCATGCCGGGCTCTTGGCCCGCGAAGCGCGCCGCCGGTGTGGCGGCGTCATCGTAGCAGTAGCCGGAGGTGATAAACATCGCCTCTGACGTTTCACCCTGCTCGGATCGCCAGGTGCCGCCGCGAACCGCGCGGGTCGCCGGCCGCCATGTGGACGTGATCGAGCGATCCTTGCCCGCGCCTCTCTTCATTCGGTGTCCCTCACAGTGCCGCGAGCACCGCATCGCCCATGGCGCGGGTGCTCATGGTTCCGCCAAGGTCGCCCGAACGCGCGCCGCCTGCAAGCGCCTTCGCCACCGCCACCTCGATCCGGTCGGCCTCCGCCG
>CAZGVX010000040.1:0-21042 GCA_964529225.1 uncultured Sphingobium sp. | reverse complement strand
GGATTTCCGATACCGGCCGACTGCCAGAGCGGCCAGCTCCTTCCAAAAAATTCGGCTTCTGAACAGATTGCCTATTATTTGGGCAATATTTCCGCGCGTCGTTCACGTTTTTCCAACATATTTCACGCTATGCCTATTGCATAGGCAGGCACACGCCTATAAAATAGGCAGAAAGGTTGGCACAGACCTCCGCCATCGCATGCGGCGCGCCCGAACAACCGGCCCTCACAGGTCGACGAGCCCCGCACCTGCGACACCTAGAAGAATACCGCCGTCCGTTCGAGCATTGGAGAGAGACATGAAGATCATCATTTCTGCCGTGGCCGCTGCCGCCCTTGTGGTGCCCTCGCTTGCCACCGCCAACGACATCACCGTTCAGGGCCGCGAAGCCGTCTCCGTGACCGTTTCGTCGGCTGACCTCAATCTCAGCACTGTCGAAGGTCTTCAGACCCTGCGCAGCCGTATGGCCAAGGCGATCGCCGCCACCTGCAACCCCGGCGACCGGATCGGTGCCGACATGAGCCCCGATTTCAAGTGCCGTCAGGAAATGAGCGCGAAGGGCGAAACGCAGATCCTGCAGCTCGCGCAGCGCAACGCCATTCTGGGCCGCGTCGCCAGCAACTGATCATTTGCAGAAAATCGGATGCCGGTGCGGAGCCATACCGCGCCGGCATTTTTCTGGTCAGGCGACCGTTGTCTCCGGCGACCCTGCGTCCTTCTTCACACGGGCCAGCATGCCGCTCAGGATACGGCTGAGTGTTTGCGGCGACTGGGTGCGGGGCGCCAGCCAGTTATAGAGAAGCGGCACGATGAACAGCGTAACCACGGTCGCCAGTGTGAGGCCGAAAACGACGACCACGCCGATAGCCGAGCGCGCCCCCGCCCCGGCGCCATGCGCGAGCGCCAGAGGCAAGGCGCCCGCCACTGTCGCGATAGAGGTCATCAGGATGGGCCGCAGGCGCCGCATCGAGGCCTGCCGGATCGCCTCCCCGACACTGTGGCCCTCATCGCGCAGCTGATTGGCGAATTCCACGATCAGAATACCGTTCTTGGCCGAAAGGCCCACCAGCATGACGATGCCGATCTGGCTGAATAGATTGACGGTGGTGCCCGTGAGCGCAAGGCCGACGATGCCGCCCGCCACGGCAAGCGGCACTGCGCTGATGATGACGGCGGGGTGAAGGAAACTTTCGAACTGCGCGGCGAGCAGCAGATAGATAATCAGGATGGTGATGCCGAATACGAACCAGATCGAACCGCCGGTCTGCTTGAAGGCCTGGCTCTCGCCCCGATACCCGACGGCGACGACCTCCGGAGACTGGCGCGCCTGATCTTCAAGGAAGGCCAACGCCCGGCCGAGCGTATAGCCTGGCGCCAGCCCGCCCTGGAGGGTGACCGCCCGCATCTTGTTGTAACGGCCAAGCTGCCGGGCGGTGGCACTCTCCTGGGTGGTGACGAGATTGGACAGCGGCACCAGATTGCCGTCGCGCGCACGCAGATAAACGCTGTCGAGCTGCGCCTCCTTGGCCCTGTCGCTCGCCTCGGCCTGGACAATGACGCGATACTCCTCCCCGTCGCGCACATAGGTCGATGCGCGGCGCGATCCCATCAGGGTCTGCAGCGCCTGGCTGATATCCTCGACCGAAATGCCGAGATCCCCTGCCCGCTGACGATCGACGTCGATAAGGAGCTGGGGCTTGGTCTCAACATAGTCGGCGTCCAGATTGACTATGCCGGGGTTGGCCCGTGCCGCCTCAAGGATACGGTCGCGCGCGCGGGCGAGGTCCGCATAGCTCTGGCCCATCAGAACGAAGTTGATGGGCTGGCCCCTGCCGCGGCCCAGCGAGGATCGCACCGTTGCATTGCCCCGCAGGGTCGGGAGGCCGGACAAAGCCTTGTTCACCTCCTGAGCGATGTCGGCGGATGTCTGGTGGCGCTCGTCCCAGGGGCGCAGGAATATAACGCCACCAGCGGAATTGAAGTCTTCCGAAACGCCGAAGCTCTGCGGCAGCCGGGTAATGACGCCTCGCACCGTCTCCCCACCCGCAAAGGGCAGCAGCTTGCCCTCTGCGCCCTTCATGTAGCGTTCCAGCTCGGCGTAACTGGTGCCCTCCGGCGCGGACAGTCGCAGCTCAGCGACGCCCGTATCCTCAGGTGGGACGAGCTCGCTTTCGACCTGGCCGAACAACATGCCGCCCAGCACCAACAGCAGCGCGGTGGCTGCCAAAACGATGAGCGGCCTCCTCAGTCCGCCGTCGAGCACCCTGCCATAGCGGGCCGTCAATCCATCGAGCAGCGCATCAATGCGGCCGGTCAGCCAACCCCTTGACGCATCCGCCTTGAGCAGGCGCGAGCACAACATCGGCGCCAATGATAGCGCCAGAAATCCCGATATGCCGACCGATGCGATCATTGCGACGGCGAGTTCACGAAACAATAGGCCCGTCTGCCCGGCAAGAAACATGACCGGAACGAACACGGCACAGACGACGAGGGTTGTCGCGATGACGGCAAAGCCGACCTGCCGTGCGCCGAGATAGGCGGCCAGCAGCGGCGGCTCCCCCTGCTCGATGCGGTGATACACATTTTCAAGGACCACGATTGCATCGTCGACCACCAGACCAACCGCCAGCACGAGCGCAAGGAGCGTCAGCAAATTTATGGAATAGCCCAGCATCCAGAGGACCGTGAAGGTCGACAGGAGGCAGATCGGCACCGTCACCGCGGGAATGAGCGTCGCACGCGCGCTGCCGAGAAACAGGAATATGACGACCGTCACCAGCACCGCCGCCTCCAGCAGCGTCTGCCAGACCGAACGGATGGCCTCGACAATGTACAGCGAGCTGTCGCCGCCCGCGTCAATCGTGACGCCCGGCGGCAATTCCCCCTTGATCTTCTCGACCTCGGCCTTGGCAGCAGCGGCGACGGCGAGGGTATTGGCGCCGGACTGGCGAACGATGCCCAGACCAACGCTGGGAACGCCATTAAAGCGAAAGGACGAATAGGGGTTTTCGGCGCCCTCCTCGATGCGCGCCACGTCGCCCAGCCGGACGAGATAGCCATCCGCCCCGCGCCAGACGATCAGCGAGGCAAAATCCGCTGGCGTGGTGAACGCCCGCGTGACCCGCAGCGACACATTCTGCTCGACCGCCTCGATCCGCCCGGCCGGCAGCTCGACATTCTGGCTGCGCAGCGCACGCTCGATATCGGCAGGGGTCAGGCGATAGGCAGCAAGGCGCCCGGTATTAAGCCAGACGCGCATCGACGGCTTGGAGACGCCGTTCTGCGTAACCTGCGCCACACCGTCCACATTTGACAGCCGGTCGACGATGACCCGGTCGACATATTCACCCAGCTTTGTGGGCGCCCAATGCTTGGCGCTTACCGAAAAGAACAGGATAGGCGATGCGTCCGCGTCGACCTTGCGCACCTCGGGCGGGAGCGCGTCCTGCGGCCGGTCGGCTGCGCCGCGCGAGACGCGGTCGCGCACGTCGTTCGCCGCCGCGTCCACATCGCGGCCCGGACGAAACTCAACAGTGATGTCGGATCGTCCCTCGATTGACTGCGACGCGATCGTTTCAACGCCTTCAACACCCGCCAGAAGATCCTCGAGAGGCTGGGTGATCCGGCTTTCCACCACCGCAGGACTGGCGCCGGTGTAGACTGTCTGGACGGATACGACCGGCGGATCGGTATCGGGATATTCCCTTACCGACAGGCTGATGTAGGCGATGATGCCCACGATCGTCAGCAACAGGGCGATGACGGCTGCGACGACCGGGCGCCGGACGGAAAGGTCGGATATCATGCGGAAGGTTTCCGAGGATTGCTGCGCCCCTCCATCGCCTCGCTCACCCGTTTGCCCTTGGCCTCGCCGTCCTTGTCGCCCGCAAGTCGCACCTTGGCGCCATCGGTCACCTTGACCACGCCTTCGCCGATCACGACCGCACCCGGCGGCACGCCCGCAATCTCGATCACTCCGTTGTCACGCATGCCGGTGCGTACCGGCACGCGCTTCGCCTTGCCTCCGTTCACAACGTAGACGTACCGGCTGGCGCCATCGCCCATGACGGCGAGTTCGGGCACGGCTGGCGACGTGCGGGTGGCTGTCTCGACATGAACGGTCATCAGCATGCCCGGCTTGATCCGCGCGCCGGGATTGGGCAGCGTCGCGCGAACCAGAATTGCGCGGCTGTTGAGATCAATTACCGGATCTATGCTGCTGATCCGGCCCGCAAAGGGCTGGTCGGGATAAGCGGCGGCGATCGCGGCGATCGGCTGGCCGACCCGCAGGCGTGCAAGCTGGGTCTCCGGCACGGTGAAGTCGAGCTTGATGCGCGAGAGGTCGCTGACCGTTACGAGCGGCGTGCCGCTTGTCACGATGGCGCCTTCCGAAATGGTGCGCAGCGACACATAGCCGCTGAACGGCGCCCGGATCTCGCGGTCGCTGATCTGCGCCTGCGCTTCGGCCGCATTCGCGCGCGCGGTTTGCGCGGCCGCGACCTGCGCGTCGAGCGCCGCCTGCGTGGCAAAGCCCCGGCTGCTGAGATCCTTGACCCGCTTGAGCTGCGCCAGGGCCTCCTTTTCCGCAGCAAGCGCGCCCGCCAGCGAGGCACGCTCCTCGGCCTGACTGAGCGACGCGAGAAGCTGGCCCTTCCGCGCTATCGCGCCGTCGTTGAAATAGATCCGCTCAATCCGTTCGGTGACGGAGGACGCCATCGTCACCTGCTCGTTGGCACGGGCGGTGCCGACAGCCTCGATACGGTCGACAAAGCGGTGCATCACCGGCTGCGCGGCCGCGACGAGCGGGGGCGGCGGCTTCTTGCCAGTCTTGCCGGCATCGCCCTGGGAGCAGCCAGCCAGGACAAGCAGGGCGGCAAATGCCCAGACCGCAGGCGCGACCACTGTGCGCCCCTGCCCGGGATGATGGAGGGGCATCGTCAGGCCTCGCTTGTATCCGGCGACGCACAGGCCCCCGCCTGCCTGAACGAAAACGGCGAAAGTTCAACAAAATGCATCACAGTGTCCGATGGTGAGAGCGCAGGGGCTGGCTAGCATATAGTAAGTCAGGCCGCGAGCGCACGCTGATGCAGGCGCGTGATCGCGTCGATGCCGGACAAGAGCGATCCCTCCATCCAGCCACCATAATAGCTCGCATGTTCGCCCGCGAGAACGATGCGCCCGTCCATCGCGACCAGGTTCTGATAATGCGCCGCCCGGCTCGCAGGGGTCCACTGCCCCACACATCCCAGGATCCACGGCTGCCGGCTCCAGGCGAACGACGTGCCGTTCATGAACTCCTTGCGATAGCTTTCCGGGTGGAAAACGGAACCCTGTGTCAACGCCGCCTCGATTCGCTGCTCGGGTGTCATGCCGGTCAATTTGAATGCGCCAGCCCCGTTGGCGAACGCCCCCAGAAGCACGGAAGGGCCGGTGCCGAACATCTCGCTGTTCGGATAGGAGAGAAGGCCGATCGGCTGATCGGTGAAGCTGTGCCCGCCATAGATGAAGTCGTCTTCCTCCCAGAAGCGCCGACGCATCTCAAGGCCGATTTTCACCTGCCCGCTATAGGATACAGCCTTGATCGCTGCCTGCATCTTCGGCCCCACCTGCATCTCGATCTGCGACAGGACACCAAGCGGAATCGTATTGACGCAAAAGTCCGCCCTTGAGAGGCCCTTTTCGCCGGTCGCCCTGTCCTCCCAATCGACGGAAACACCTTTGCCAGCCTGAGATATCCGGACCACCTTCTTGTTGAGGCGAATAATACCGCCCAACTGCCTGGCAAAGGCCTTGCCGATCATGTCCATTCCGCCCTTGGGCTGGAACATGGTCGTCTGCATCACGTAACTGAAGAAGAAGCCCATCTGGGACCAGATGCCGGATTGCAGAAGGTCCGAAAGGCTGAAGGTCTGCGATGGGGTGGGCGCGCCCCCCACACCGCCGCCCGGCGCCTGATCGTAGCCGCGACGCGCGGACACCTCGATACCGCTGGTATAGGCCAGCTTGCTGTCGAGAATGCCCCATTCGCGCAGCGCGGCGATGAGCTTGTCCTTGTCTTCTTTCGACACCGTCGCATCGAGCGAGCCAGCGTCGAGCGACTTTGCCAGCAATTCGGAGACATGGCCCTGCCAGTCCACCGCCAGGTCGCGATAGCGTTGCGGCTTGCCGCCAAATGCGGTGCTCCTGTGCACATAGGCGTTGTGGTCGAGCTGGATGAACGGTTCGAGCGCGACCCCGAAGGCCTTGCAATAGTGAAGCAGCGTGCGGTGATGGTGCGGAATCCGCCAGGGGCCCGGATTGAGGTAGTTGCCCGGTGCAAAGCCGCAGGTCTGGGTCGTCCCGTCGACCTCCACCACCTTGTCACCGCCCCGCACCGAATAGTTCCGGCCGCCCGGCCTGTCCTGATATTCGAGGATTTCGACCTTATAGCCGGCCTTCTGCAGCTCATAGGCCGCGACCATGCCCGCAAGCCCCGCTCCGAGGACGAGAACGGTGGCGCCCGGCCGGGCACCCGCGAGCATGGGCGGGCCATCGAACCGCGACTCAGCGGCATGGCCGAGCGCCGTCATCGCCTGATACATGGCGATAGCGCCCCCCGCCTTGCCGATCATGGCAAGCAGGTCTCGCCTGGTCGGCGCGATCGCATCAGTCATGGTCTGTCTTTCTGGCCAGAAGGGTCGGCGACGGATCAGGGCGCCTTGGCGACAATCGCCTCGATCTCGACAAGGGTCGTGGGGCGTCCCAGCGCGGCGACCTGCACCGTCGAGCGCGCGGGGCGATTGGGCTGCTCGGGCGTGCCGAAGAAGGTCCTGAACACGCTGTTCATGCCTGCCGAATCCATCCGCCCGCCGGGCAGCGCGGCGACGAGGAACACGTTCATCTTGACGACATCGCCCATCGACAGGCCCATGCCCTCAAGCGTCGCTTTCATCTTGGTCAGGATGTTCTGCGTCTGGGTGGCCGTGTCCCCGAATTCGTCCGGCTTGGCGGGATCGACCGGCGAGGCCGTCGAACCCGAGAGATAGACGATGCGGCTGCCGGGCGGGATGTCGACGACGCTGGAAATGACCGCGGTCGGACTGTTGACCGTCCGGGTGATGGCGGGCTTGGGCTTGGGTGCCGCGATGGCGGTGCCCGCCGAAGCGGTGGCGAGCGCCAGCGACAGAGAGACGAACGGGATGAGTTTGAAGGGCATGTCCTGCTCCTGTTGGAACGAACGCCGGGCGAGACCGCCCCGCCCGGCCATTTCGCATCAGAACTTGAGAGTGGCGCGTGCGTAGTAATAGCCGCCGTTGGTACCGTAAGGACCGAAGTTATAGGGGGCATTGATGACACCGCCGTTGTTGATGTACGGCGAGCGGGTTGCGACCCGCCATCCAGCAGCGGGATTGCTGGGATCGAAATCGCTCACGAACGGCGGGGTCTCGGGTTTTTTGTTGAACAGATTGTTGGCGCCGATTGCGATATTAGCGAATTCTGTCAGGTCATAGTCCAGTTCGAGATCGAAGATCACCGCCGGCTTGACTTCCGCCTCATAAAAACCGGGGCCGCCATTGGGGTCCGTAACCGGCCGAACCGCCGTGGAGAAGGAACTGGGCTGCACCAGCTGCGTCGTCTTGCTATAGTAGGTCGCACGCAGATTGGCGCCGAACTTGCCGGACTTGAAATTGGTGCTGAACACGCTCTTGAACTTGGGGCTGGCATTCTCGATGATATCGATGGATTGCGCGCCGAACAGCGTTCCAAGCCGGTTCTTCGTTACTTCGGTTTTATTGTAGTTCGCCGAAAGCGAGAAATCCAGTTTGCCGAAGTCGAGTTCGACCGGATAGCGCGCCGACAGTTCCAAACCCATTGTCCGCGTGTCGATACCGTTGGTGAAGGTCTGGATGGCAAGCGAACCATTGGACAAAACGGTTGGATCGAGCTGTTTCCCGCTGGCGGCAATCGCACTCTGGACCAGATCATATGGCGTCAGGCCGTTGATGAGAGGGGTCAGCACACGGGACTGACATGGCGCATTGACACCGGCGACGTAGTTGCAAGTCCCCGTCGACGCCGTGCCGATCGCCGTCTGGTTTTGGCCGGTGATCGTGCCCGACGACACGATACGATCCTTGATCTTGATGTAATAGCCATCAAGCGTCACCACCAGGCGCGGGATCGGCCGCAGAACAATGCCCGCTGAGAGGTTGACCGACTTTTCCGGCTTCAACGCGCCAAATCCAGCACTCTCGGCCCCGGGTGAACTGGGGGCAAGCTGCAGCGTCGCGCTGGTCGGACCGACGTTGGTCGCAGAATAACCCGATTCCGGGAGCGACGGTGCGCGGAAGCCAGTGCTGACCGTTGCACGCAGAGCGATGGCATCGGTGAAATCATAGCGCGTCGTGATCTTGCCGATGGTTGTCGTGCCGAAGTCGCTATATTCCTCAATGCGGCCAGCTAGGTCGACAGACCAGGCATCGACCGGCTTTACCGCGACGTCGATATAGGCGGCCTTGACGTTGCGCTTGAGCGAGAAGGCGTCGCTCGTTGCATAACCGGGGAACGACTGCCCGCCCTCAACATAGCGCGACAGCGTATCACCCGCCGAGAGGGCGTAGGTCTCTTTGCGATACTCCCCACCGAAAGCCACAGTCATCGGCTTGGCCATGCCGATGTCGAGTTCCCGGCGAACGTCAAGGGTGCCGACGAACTGAGTAAATTCAAACGAACCATCATAAAAATAGTCTGGGGCCGTTGCGTTGGCGAATGCCGCAGCGGTGGTATTGGCCGCAGCCACTGTGGCGCCACCAGCTATCGCCCGCGCTTTGGCCGCGGCAAAATCATTCTGATACAGCGTCGCGTTGGCGGAACCGGTCGTGTAAACCTTCGCCACGTCCTCTGAATAGCTGCCGGACAGATCCCAATGCCATTCGCCCATGTCGCCCCGGACGCCATTGGTGATCGAGAACTCGTCCTGCTTCACCTCGATATGCGGGACCATGCCGTCAGTCACGGTGCGCTGGAGACAGAGGGCCGGGTCCGTGCCCGCGCCCGTTTCGCAGATGCGGCGGGGCACGCGATAGCCCTGAAGCGCGTCGCCGTGACGATAGGAAACATCACCGAACGAATAGAGTTCGACACCGCCGAAGTCATAACCGAAGTTGTAGAACGCAAGGCTCAGCTCGGACTTCGGCTGCCCGCCGTTCACGCCGACATCGGCGTTGCGGGAGATGATCGACGAATAGACAGGCTTAAAAAGCGTGGGAACGTCGGTCGGGACCGCGCCGTCGAGGTTCCTCACCGCGAACAGGCCGTCACCAACGGTGGTGACCGCATTCCGGCGATGGAACAGGGCTACATCCAGGTAACCGCTCTCGCCGACCGGCAGACCGATGTTGCCGCTGGCGCTATAGGTCGTGCCCTCGCCGTCATAATATTGCCCGGCGCTGCTCTTGACCGTGACGCCCGAGGTATCGCTCTTGAGAATGATGTTGATAACGCCCGCGATGGCGTCTGTGCCATATTGCGCGGCCGCGCCGTCCTGCAGGATTTCGATTCGCTGCACGATGTCGGGCGGAATAAGGTCAATGCTCGGCGCGGCCGAGCCGCCGAACGCGCCATTGATAACCTGAAGGATCGAGTTGCCGTGGCGGCGCTTGCCGTTGACCATGACCAACGTATGATTGGGGCTGATGCCGCGCAGGCGGGCGGAGAGCGAGAAACTCGCCATGTCGGTGCCCTGCGTCTGCGCCTGGAAGCTGGGCACGAGCTGGGTGAGGGCCTGATTGAGGTTCGGCTGGCCGACCTTCTCGAGCGCCGAACTGCTGAGCAGCTGGATGGGTGCGGCGCTTTCGGCCACCTGCGTGCCGATGGCACGCGTGCCGGTCACGATGATGTCATCGCCGGGAGGCGCGGCTTCCGTATCGGCGGCGGCAAGCTGCGTCGCCTCCTGAGCATGTGCGGCAGTGAGCGCGCTGGAGGCCAGCAACAGCGAGGTGAAAACCCTGTTCATGTGTAGCATTGCGATGAACCCCTTATTTTTGTCCCGCCCCTCCCCGGCCGCGTGTCGGGTTGTGCCCGTTGCGCTTTGGCGACCGTTCCGCGCAGGAGCGTTCGCCTGTCCCCGACGACGAACGGCCATCCTGCGATATGAGGCGTAAGAGAGCCCTCAGGCACGCGCTTTGCCCATACGCGCTTTGACGTATGACGCCGGAGCGCCGCTCGGTTAGAAGTGGCGTCGGTCGCGGTGGACGCACGACCCCGGGACGGCTAGCCTGCCTGCCGCGGGGTATTTCCAGACCAGGGAGCTTTTTCCGATGGATTTCAGAAAGATCATCGTTGCGGCCATGGCGCCCGCACTCATCGCCATCGGCCCTTCGGCCCACGCGCAGATCGAGCGGATAACCAACAATCCAAAGGCGCGCATCCTCCAGGGCGCCAAGGTCAAGGCGGGATCGGAACTGTTCTTTCTATCCGGACAGCTTGCCTCGCCGACTGACCCGTCAAAGGGTATGGCCGACATCAAGAGTTTCGAGGATCTTGGCGATACCAAGACCCAGACGATCAGCACGCTCAACAAGATCAAGGAACTGCTCATCGCGCAGGGTTACAAGATGACGGACCTTGTCAAGCTGACGCTGTTTGTCGCGCCGGATCCAAAAACGGGCAAGATGGATTTCGCGGGCGCCAATGCGGGCTTCGACCAATTCTTCAACACCGCTGACAATCCGACCACGGTGGCGCGGTCCACCTTCGAGGTTTCGGCGCTGGCCGGCCCCTATTTCCTCATCGAGATCGAGGCCATAGCGGCAAAGTAAAGCTCAGGACCCGATCGCGCGGATCGCGATGGCGGCGGCCGCCGACCGGGTTTCCACCCCCAGCTTCTCGAAAATCCGTTCGAGATGCTTGTTCACCGTGCGCGGCGAGATCATCAATATGTCGCTGATGACGCGGTTGGGCTTGCCATAGCTCACCCAGAGCAGCACCTCCGCCTCGCGCTGGGTGACGGGCAACCTCTGCCGAAGCTCTTCCACATCCGCTTCAGGGCTCACCTCGTTCAGGCGAACGAGCAGTTCGTGGTCCCGATAGGCCGACAGCAGCACCAGTTCGAGCGCATGGGAGTCGCGATCGACCTTGACCGTGGCGCCTGGATTGTCACGCATGGCGATCAGCCGCGCAACCGAAGGCCGCAGATCGGGCGGCAAGCTCTGCGATTCGCGGGTCCATTCCGGCGCGTTGCGCGCGATCGCCTGTTCGGCGAGCGGTGTGCACCAGAGGAACCGGCCGTCCAGCGCCACCGCCATCAGCATCCGCCCGGTGGCGTCGAGGCCAGCCGCACTCGCCTGCGCCGCACGGCCCTGCGCCATGTGCACCCGCACACGCGCGAGCAACTCGTCCACATAGACGGGCTTGCGCACGAAATCGACACCGCCCACCTCGAACGCGCGGACGACGTGCTCGCTCTCGGTGAGGCCCGTCATGAACAGGATCGGCACATGGGATTTCGCTGGCTGGGCCTTGACCCGCCGCGTTGTCTCGAACCCGTCAATTCCCGGCATCACCGCATCCATCAGGATGAGGTCTGGCGTGAAATGATCGAGAATGTCGAGTGCGGCCTCGCCGGATTTTGCCACCAGCACCGCATTGCCCGCCTCCGACAGCGCATGAGTTAGAAATCGGAGCGCGTCATCACTGTCGTCCACCACCAGCACGGTGTCGCGCAGCCGCTCCGGGTCGGTCATGCCGCTTCCCTCAGCACAGCATCCATATGCGCGAGATCGAAACGGTCGAGGCAGACAAGCAGGCGATCGGCCAGCGGCCCCGCTTCGGGCGCTGCCTTGGCGAGGAGCCTTATCTCCTCCTCCAGTCCCCGGACATAGCCGATCTTGACCAGTTCGCGCAGCTTGTTGATGTGCGGTCGGGCCGCGTCGGGCACCGGACCGGGAACGGCCGGGCCGGCGGGCGAGCCGACATTCACATCCGTGCCATCATGATCCCCGTGAGTCCAGACAAGTCCGAGCTGATCGCCCACAGCATCGACAAGCTCCTCAAGCGCGACCGGCTTCACCAGGAACAGGTCATGGACGGGCGCACCGCTGTGCGCCGTGTCGCGCTCAAGTGCGTTACCCGAAAGCATGACGATCTTCATCATGGCACCGCTGGTCGCGCGAAGCAGCCGCGCGACTTCCCAGCCGGACAAGCCCGGCATCGAAATATCGAGGATGGCCAGGTTGAATTTCGTCGCGTTGCTAAGGCTTAGAGCGGTCGCACCATCTGTTGCCGTCGCGACATCGAAGCCCAGCGACTGAAGCAGCGTCCGGAGCACCGTCAAATGATTGAGATCGTCATCGACCAGGAGGATAGAGCGGCGCGGTCCTTCATAGCCCGTCACCCGCGCCTCATGCGAAATCGAGACCGTATTGACCGCAGTGGGCAGCATCATTTTGACGCGAAAACAACTGCCCTCACCCAGACTCGACTCAAGCGAAAGGTCGCCTCCCAGTATCTTGCAGATGCTTGCCGAGATCGCGAGACCGAGACCGACGCCGGGCTGCGCATCGACATCGCGCCCTTCGCCCCGCTCGAACGGCGCGAAGATGCGCTCCCGATCATGCTCTGGAACACCGGGCCCCGTGTCGGCAATCTCGAATGTCGCGACCTGCCCGGACCAGCGGACCGTGAAGCTGACTGCGCCGGACTGCGTGAACTTGATCGCATTGGACAGGAGGTTGATGAGGATCTGGCGCAGCCGCCGCTGATCCATCCTGACAAATTCGGGAAGCCTGTCAGGTTTGACATATCGAAACTGGAGGCCTTTAGCCGCTGCGCCATGGCGGAACATGCTGGCGATCTGATCGACGAACGGCACGAACCGGACCGGCTCGACATTGAGGCGCATCATGCCGTTCTCTACGAGCGACATGTCGAGCAGCCCCTCAACGAGATTGTTGAGATGTTCGGCACTGCGACGGATGACGCGAGCCGCTTCATCGGCCTGCAACTCTCCACCCCGTTCTAGCAGCTGGGCATAGCCGAAAATCACATTGAGCGGAGCCCGAAGCTCATGGCTCACGCTCGCCAGATACCGGCTCTTGGCCGAGTTCGCCGCCAGCGCCGCCTCGAGTCCCTGTCTGGCGGTCGTCGCCTCCACTGTCTTGGCCGAGTCCACTTCCGCCAAGCGTCGCATCCGATTGAACAGGCTCCGCAGAACAAGCACCAGGACGACAACCTCCAGAATGGCGAGTTCGGCCGCGCCGTCGCGAACGAACGAACGCAGCGGTTCCCCGGTATCCATCGCTCTCAGCGCCAGAATGAGAGGACTGGGCGCCAGAAAGAAAAACAACAGTCCAATGGCAACCGGGCCACCCAGAATTGCGGCGTGGCGGATGCCAGACGATGCGGGCTTGCGCCCTGTCATAGCGCCATACGCCCTGCCGAAACCCGCGCGACAGTTTCGATCGGGGCGCACGTGCCCGTCGCAGACCGTCCGCAAATGCGACTGGCGCGATCAAGTCGTCGAGCGATGAGCTTTGGAGCAAAGCGCATATGTCTTTTGGACCCTTTAACGCGGACGCGGTATTTTTCCGTCGTTCCGCCCAAGCTGCATTGTGCAGCGCAACGTGCCTTTGCTCAAGATGAAAATGCCCGGTCTATCCAGGAGTGGGACGACACCTCCTCATTGTGTCAGGAGAGTTATTCAGAGCGCGCCCTGACGTTGTAGCCGATCGACCAGCCGAACCGCGACGGATCGACGAATCGCCTGACCTCTGCGAATCTTGACCCAGGTTTTTACCCCGATGCCGAAATGAGCCTGGATGACTTCAGGCTTGTGCGAAGGGACCGACGACGACATTTTTTCCACAAGGGAGGGCTCAATCTGAATAAGGGTAGGTTCAGCCATCATGCTCCGTCCGTCAATGCTGATACTTGGCCGATTATGTCGCGTTGCAGCACAGACAACATACGTCATTGTTCGTATGTTCGGGCAGTGGCAGGGCTGCAACCTGTCGGGCAATGAGCGTCACGCTTGAAGGGGACCGTTCCATGCTGCGCAGACAGGTTCTCACCGGCAGCCTTGCGGCAGGCGGCCTGCTTGGCCTCGGCGGCTGCGGGCGCGTTGGCCGGGCCGGCATGGCGAGCATCCCTGCCCCTACTTCCGCCGCGCCAATGCTTCGCCCCATGCGGGTCGGGCCGGACCAACTCATCGACGTCAAATGCTGCATCCGTCCGCTTCGCGCCGCCGGTCCCAATCTGGGCACGGAGATGGTCGGCGACACGCTGGTCGTGCACAATTACGGCCATGGCGGCAGCGGCTGGTCGCTGTCATGGGGCTCGGCCGAGATCACGGTCGGCAAGGCGCTTTCGGTCCTGCCAGGCCGCATCGGGGTGATCGGCTGCGGGATCATCGGCCTGACCACCGCTGTGGTGGCGCAGCGGGCGGGGCTCGCCGTCACGATCTACGCGCGCGAGACGCTTCCCCGCACCCGGTCTTTCCGCGCGAGCGGCTCCTTCACCCCGGACTCGCGGATCGCGCTGACCGCGCCAACCGACCCGAAATTCGGCGACATGTGGGAGCAGATGGCCCGCTTTTCGTGGAAGATGTTCCGCACATATCTGGGCGTGGCCGGAAACCCGGTCGAGTTCGGCGACAGCTATCAGCTTTCCGATACGCCGATAACGCGGCGCGTGGAAAAACCGGACCCCGCCATTACGGAAAGCTATGCCACCAAGGGCACGCCCCAGCAGAACAGCGAGTTTGCCCACTATATCGAGCGCATCCGCGATCTCGTCCCGCGTCCGACCATGCTGACGCCGGACGAGCATCCGTTCCAGAAGCCGTTCGCCGCGCGCGCATCGCAGATGCACTTCAACTTCGCCAGCTACGGCCATGTGCTCATGAGCGAATTCTTCGCTAACGGAGGCAAGTTCGAGATGCGTGACTTCCACACGCCCGCCGACATCGCAACGCTCAAGGAGAAAGTGGTGATACACTGCACCGGCTATGCCGCACGCGATCTGTGGCGCGACACAACGGTCATCCCGGTTCGAGGCCAGACCGGGTGGCTCGTGCCGCAACCGGACGCCAATTACAGTGTGCGTTACAGCAATGTCTCGTTGACGTCCAAGTCCGACGGTATCGTCGTGATGAACACCAATCCCGATCTTGGCGAGATGCTGGGCGTGGGCGACAGCATGGAACTCCCCGTGCGCGCGGATATCGAGGCCGGCCTCGCGATCATCGCGCCCATTTTCACCCAGATGAAAGGTCGGGTCGTATGAGGAATGCCGTTCGCGTCGCTGCGACGATCGCCGTCGCCGGATCGCTTGCGGGATCGCTCGACGCCGCCTCCGCGCCGACGACCGCAGCCGGCGCCTATACCGCGTCGCAGGCTACAGAAGGGGCCACGCTCTATGCCGCCAACTGCGCCATGTGTCATGGCGAGACGCTGGAAGGGACGCTCGAAATCCCCGCGCTGAAGGGAAAGTTCATCGCCAACTGGTCGGGAAGCCCGCTTGGCGAGCTCGTCGGCTATGTGCACGAGGCCATGCCGCAGTTCGCACCGGGATCGCTCGCGCCTGAGGACAGCGCCCGGATCGTCGCCTATCTGCTCCGGGAAAATGGCATGCCCGCAGGCGCGAGGCCTCTGGAAGCCGATGAGGTCAGGCGCCGGACTGTCCTCTTCGCGCCCCCGCCCGCTCCGCCGCGCTGAACTTCACAACGAGGACGCCTATTGCGCGCGGGCGGCCTTCACATCGGCCGCAGTCACCTTGCCCCGATACTTGTTCCCATAGTGGGTGCGGATGTGGTTCACGACCTGCGCGACCTGTTCGTCGCTCATCATCCGGCCGATGGCGGGCATGCCGTTCAGCCCGTTCAGAATCACGTAAACGGGGTAGCCGGATGCCTCCAGCTTCGGATTTCTGGCCAACGCGGGATAATAGCCAGCACCGACCGCGCCCTTGGCGTCCGGCATGTGGCACGCCGCGCAGACGCGGGTATAAAGCTTTTCGCCTGTCACCTCGCTGAACGTGGTGCGCGAGACAAAGGCCCGGTCCGCATCGCCGGGCTGCTCGGGCGTCGGATCGGGGTTAACCTGTCCGGTTGCGGCGGTGACCGCGCCAAGTGCGGCAGCGGCGGCGACAAGGAGGCTGAGCCGGGTTCGCATCATGTCAGGCCGCCTGAACCTGGGCGTGAAGCCGAGAGATCGCGTCGATCGCCGAGGTGATCCCGCCTTCCTGCCATCCGCCATAATAGGACGCATGTTCTCCGGCGAGCAGGATGCGCCCGTCCAACTGGCACAGGTTCCGGTAATGCTCCCGCCGGCTGTCCTCGCTCCACTGACCGAAGCAGCCAAGCACCCATGGCACGCGGTGCCAGCCGACGGAGATGCCGTTCATGAACTCGTCCTTATATTGTGGATGGATCTGGCTGCCCCAGTCGAGCACCCGCCTGACGCGCTCCTCGGGCGGCAGGGCGGTCAGCTCATAGCCGGTCACCCCTCCGGTGTAGGCGCCGAGCAGCACGCCCGGCCCAGCGTCGCCATAGCGGCTGCTGGGGTAGCTGATCTGGCTGTTGGGCAGATCGGTATAGGTGATACCGCCGTAGATCTGCTCGTCCTGCTCCCAGAAGCGCCGCTTGAACTCGAGGCCGACCTTGACGCTGGTTGTATACGGAACGGCACGGATGGCCGCGGCCAGTTCCGCGCCGACGTTCATCTCGATCTGCGCCAGGATGGGCAGCGGGATCGTACACAGGCAATAGTCCGCCTTGGCCGACAGCTTCGCACCGCTCCTGGTGTCGAGATAGTCGACCGCCACGCCAGCCTCATCCTGCCGGATCGCCGTCACCTTGCTTCCCAGCCGAACCACATTGCCGACCGCCTTGCCAAAGCCGCGCGCGACATTCTGCATGCCGCCAACTGGCTGGAAGATGGTGAAGAGATGGTCCCAGCTCAGGTTGCCGCCGATCGCCCGCCACATGCCGGAGCGAAGGACCGTCTCGGCGGTCATCGGATCGGACGCGATCGGTTCAGCGGTCAGGCCACCGCCCGGCTCCTTGTCCCAGCCGCGCCGATTGCTGGACTCCCGGCCCTTCACATAACGGAACTGCTTGTCGAGCCCGCCCCAACTGCGCAGCGATTCCAGCAGGATCTCGCCGTCTTCCTTGCTGAGCGCATCGTCCAGCGCGCCCTTTTTCGTCGATTTGGCAAGCAGCTCCGCGACATGGCCCTGATAGTCGGCGAACACATGGCGAAACCGCTGCGGCTTGCCACCGAACTGCCGCGTATCATGCACATAGGCGTTGTAGTTGACCTGCATGAACGGTTCGAGCGCGACACCGAACTCATGGCAGTAATGCATGAGGCCATGGTGATGCCACGGGATACGCCAGGGGCCGGGATTGATGTAGTTGCCCGCCGCGAACTGACATTGCTGGGTCGCGCCGCCAAGTTCGGTGTAGCTGTCCCCGCCCTGCAGCGTCCAGGAACGACCGCCCACCCGGTCGTTATACTCCAGAATCTGCACCTTGTAGCCGGCTTTTTGCAGTTCGTAAGCCGCCGTCATGCCAGCGACGCCCGCGCCGAGAATAAGGACGGACTTGCCCTTTGCACCACCATCCAGCTTCGGTGGACCTGTGAAGTGCGACGCCTTGGCCTGATCGAAGCTGGTCATCGCCATATACATGGCGGTAGCGCCAGCCGTCCGACCGATGAGCGCGAGCAAATCGCGCTTGGTCATGCCTGTTCCAGATGTGTGGTCCATGAAACCCCTTCAAGCGGCAGCGTGCTATCCTGAACAATAGCGATCGGCCTTCAGACCTTTGCCTGCCGCCGGTGGACCCTGCCACCCAATCGACGGCAGCATGATACGTCGATATGCGTATGGACCGCTCAGGGCTCGTTCGGCGGTTCCGGCAGGGCCAGCGCAGACACGCCGCTCAGCACCATGCGCACCAGATCGGCCTGCCGCCGCGCACCGGTCTTTGCATAGACCTGCTTCGAGTAGTTGCGCGCGGTCTCCAGCGTCAGGCCAAGCGCGGCGCCAGCCTCGGCAATGCTTCGTCCCTCGGCAAGCGCCGTCGCCAGGGCCGCCTCCTTGACGCTGAGGCCGTGCAGGCGGGCGAACGTCGCCTTGCCTTGCGCATGCCCGGCAACCCGGCGGATCACGAGCAGAAGACTGGCAGGGGACGATGCAGGCACGGCCAGCGCCTCGATTGGCGGATCGCTGGACAGCATGAAGGCGACCGAGGTCTTGCCTGACCCCTCCAGCGCCGCTGCCAGCAAGCCCTCCGCCCCGCTCTGCGACAGGCGCAGCCGCCCGTCGCCCACCTGCCGCATCATCCGCCCCTCGACGAGCATGCGCCGAGCGGAGCCGTCGGCGTCGAGAATCCGCCCGCCGCCGTCAAGCAACACCCAGCCCAGCCCGGCCATCGCCGTGACCCGTTCCGACACAGCCGCGCGCATCTCGGCCCGGCCAAGCGCCGCCCGGCATTGGCGGGCGATGGCGATATGGGGCACCAGCCCAGACAGGAGCGCGGCATCGCGTCCGGCAAAATCACTCGCCGAGCGATGCAGCGCGACCGTCACCGCCTGCTCGTCGTCGCCTATCCGAACGAAGCGGGAGAAGCCCGCAAATCCGAGTTCCTGCCCGGCATAAATGCGGCCGGGGCGCAACGCAGTCCATCGCGGCTCCAACGCTCCATCGTCCCGCCCCACCTGACGGACCTCGCCATGGCCGATGCGCAGCCTGCACAGGTCCGCACCCGTGCGCGCCCTCAGACGCCTGACGAACAGGGCGAAAGGCGCCGGCTCGAGCGGCGCCTCGTGCAGCGCCGTCAGCAGTTCATTCTCCCCTGTCGCACTCAACGCCATACGACCTCCCATATGGGAGATTACCGCGCACGCCAAGGGTTTATGGGGGTCATGACGCTGCTAAGGGACTATCGCATGGCACAGGCCAACCCCACGAAAACCCGCCTCACCCATCTTCAGAGGCTGGAGGCAGAGAGCATCCACATCCTGCGCGAAGTTGTGACCGAGGCCGAAAAGCCGGTCATGCTCTATTCGGTCGGCAAGGATTCAGCCGTGATGCTGCACCTTGCCAAAAAGGCATTCTATCCCTCGCCGCCGCCCTTTCCCCTGCTCCACGTCGACACCACGTGGAAGTTCAAGGCGATGTATGACCTGCGCGACAAGGCGGCGAAAGACGCGGGCATGGAGTTGCTTGTCTATCACAATCCGGAGGCGGAGGAGAAAGGGATCAACCCCTTTGATCACGGCCCGCTTCACACCGATATGTGGAAAACCGAGGGACTGAAGCAGGCACTCGACCATTATGGCTTTGACGCGGCCTTTGGCGGCGCGCGACGCGACGAGGAAAAGAGCCGCGCCAAGGAGCGCATCCTGTCCTTCCGCACCGCCACCCATCGCTGGGACCCCAAGAACCAGCGTCCGGAGCTATGGCGCCTCTACAACGCGCGCAAGAACAAGGGCGAGTCGATGCGCGCCTTTCCGATCTCCAACTGGACCGAACTCGACATCTGGCAGTATATCCAGCTCGAGGGCATCGAGATCGTGCCGCTTTACTTCTCGGCGCCCCGCCCCACCTATGAGCAGGACGGCCAGATCTTCATGGCCGATGACATCGAGCGGCTGGAAAAGGTGCTGGGCAGGCGCCCGGAACTTACCACCCGCTCGATCCGGTTTCGCACGCTCGGCTGCTTTCCGCTCACCGGCGCGGTCGAGAGCGAGGCCGCCAATCTCAACGAAGTCATTCAGGAAATGCTGCTGACCACCACGTCGGAACGACAGGGTCGCGTCATCGACAAGGACGGGGGCGATGCCAGCATGGAAAAGAAGAAGCAGGAGGGCTATTTCTGATGGCTGACGGCGACATCATCTACAAGACCGATGCCCTCATCGCCGAGGATATCGAGGCCTATCTCGAAACCCACCAGCACAAGACCATGCTGCGCTTCATCACCTGCGGGTCGGTGGACGACGGCAAGTCGACGCTGATCGGACGCCTCCTCTACGACAGCAAGATGATCTTCGAGGATCAACTCGCCGCGCTGGAGAACGACAGCAAGCGGGTCGGCACGCAAGGGCAGGAGATAGACTTCGCGCTGCTCGTTGACGGCCTCGCCGCCGAGCGCGAGCAAGGCATCACCATCGACGTTGCCTACCGCTTCTTCGCGACCGAAAAGCGCAAGTTCATCGTCGCGGACTGTCCCGGCCACGAGCAGTATACGCGCAACATGATCACCGGCGCATCGACCGCCGACCTCGCCGTCATTCTCATCGACGCACGCAAGGGCGTGCTCGTGCAGACACGCCGCCACAGCTATCTCGCGCATCTTATCGGCATCCGCAACATCGTGCTTGCTGTGAACAAGATGGACCTTGTCGACTATGATCAGGCCGTGTTCGACGGCATCGTCAAGGACTATGCCGAGTTCGCCACGTCGATCGGCATCGCCAGTTTCACCGCCATGCCCATCTCCGGCTTCAAGGGCGACAACGTCACGGTGAAGTCCGAAAACACCCCCTGGTATTCCGGCCCGACGCTGATTGACCATCTGGAGAGCGTCGAGCTCGACCAGAGCATCGACATGGCCAAGCCTTTCCGTATGCCCGTCCAGTGGGTCAACCGCCCGAACCTCGATTTCCGGGGCTTTTCCGGCACCATCGCGACCGGAACCATCACGCCGGGCAAGACGATCCGGGTGCTGCCCTCCGGCAAGGTGTCGACCGTCACCCGCATCGTGACCCTCGGCCGCGACCTCGACGAGGCGGTTGCGGGCCAGTCGGTCACCCTGTGCTTCGCCGACGAGATCGACTGCTCGCGCGGCGACGTGATCACCGTGGCCGACGATCCCGTGCAGGTCGCCGACCAGTTCGAGGCGACGATCGTCTGGATGGACGAGCAGGAACTGCTCCCTGGTCGCCCCTATTGGTTGAAGCTGGCGACGCAGACCGTGTCGGCAACTGTCCAGCACCCCAAATATCAGGTCAACGTCAACACGATGGAGCATCTGGCGGCCAAGACGCTGGACCT
>CAZGVX010000039.1:0-21231 GCA_964529225.1 uncultured Sphingobium sp. | reverse complement strand
GTCCGACGCTAGGCCGACCGACGGGCGACATAGCGACTGGCGGAGACGGAGGGATTCGAACCCTCGGTAGGACTAATCATCCTACGACGGTTTAGCAAACCGCTGGTTTCAGCCACTCACCCACGTCTCCGCGACGACCGCCCCCGCCAAGCGCAGGGGGCATCAAGTGCCGAACCCGCCCGGCTATAGCGACGGCCGAAACGCTTGGCAACGGCCTCGGTTCAGGCGCTCGCGTCGGCGGGACCCCCGCGCTTGACAGTGTCCCCGACTCGCTGTAACGGCCACCGCTCTCGGTTCGCTTTGGTCACGCTGCGCTCTTCGGGCGTCCCTTGTCCATTGCATGCCGAATTGCGACGCGCTGAGATGGGGCGCTGCCAAACGCCCTGTGGAGCAGGAGACTTAACAATGGCACGTATTGCGGGTGTCAACATCCCGACCAACAAGCGCGTGATCATCGCGCTCACCTATATTCATGGCATCGGCCGCAAGTCCGCCGTGGACATCGCCGACAAGCTGGGCATCGACCACAGCCGCCGGGTTCAGGATCTCTCGGATGCCGAGGTTCTGCAGATCCGCGAAACGATCGACGGCAGCTACACCGTCGAGGGCGACCTGCGCCGTGGCACTGCGATGAACATCAAGCGCCTGATGGACCTCGCCTGCTATCGCGGGCTTCGTCACCGCAAGGGTCTGCCGGTGCGCGGCCAGCGCACCCACACCAATGCGCGCACGCGCAAGGGCAAGGCCAAGCCGATCGCGGGCAAGAAGAAGTAAGGCTTTCGTCCGGCGGGACGGAAATCCGCTTTTTCTCCGCCGGATGGCGTCCATCGGGGCGCAGTCGTCCGGCACCACCAGTTTCGAATAGGGATGCAAGCAAGCCATGGCACGGGAACCGCAGCGCCTCCGCAAACGCGAGCGCAAGAATATTTCCGCCGGCGTCGCACATGTGAACGCCAGCTTTAACAACACGATGATCACGATCACCGACGCGCAGGGCAATGCGATCAGCTGGTCGTCGGCCGGCATGATGGGCTTCAAGGGCAGCCGCAAGTCGACGCCCTATGCCGCGCAGGTCTGTGCCGAGGATGCGGGCCGCAAGGCCGCCGAGCACGGCGTGCGCACGCTCGAGGTCGAGGTGAAGGGCCCCGGCTCGGGCCGCGAATCTGCCCTGCGCGCGCTCCAGTCGGTCGGATTTACCATCACCTCCATCCGTGACGTGACGCCGATCCCGCACAATGGCGTGCGGCCTTCCAAGCGCCGCCGCGTCTAACAGCCGCCCCGCCGGGCCGCCCCCGATCGGGTGGCCGCGCATTTCTTTTATGATGGCAGGGTGAAGACGGGGCCAGCGAGCGGTCCACCCCATCCCGCCGAACTTCAGGGGACATACATGACTGTCAATATGAAGAACTGGCAGGAATTGAAGAAGCCCAACGGCCTTGAGATCAAGCCGTCCGGCGACCCGCGTCGCAAGGCGACCTTTGTCGCGGAGCCCCTCGAGCGCGGCTTTGGCCTGACGCTCGGCAACGCCCTGCGCCGCGTGCTGCTGTCCTCGCTACAGGGCGCGGCCGTCACCTCGATCAAGATCGAGAATGTGCTCCACGAATTCTCCTCGCTGGTTGGCGTGCGGGAAGACGTGACGGACATCGTCCTCAACGTGAAGCAGATCGCGCTCAAGATGGAGGGCATGGGGCCGAAGCGCCTCCAGCTCTCCGCGACCGGCCCGGCCGAGGTGAAGGCGGGCGATATCGCCGTTTCCGGCGACATTCAGGTGATGAACCCCAATCTGGTCATCTGCCATCTCGACGACGGCGCCACCTTCAACATGGAGCTGACGGCGGACATCGGCAAAGGCTATGTGCCCGCCGCCGCCAACCGTCCGGTCGATGCGCCTATCGGCCTCATCCCGATCGACTCGCTCTATTCGCCCGTTCGCCAGGTCGCCTACAAGGTCGAGAACGCCCGCGTCGGTCAGGAGCTTGACTATGACAAGCTGAACCTCACCGTGGAAACGGACGGCACGGTCTCGCCGGAGGACGCGGTCGCCTATGCCGCGCGCATCCTGCAGGACCAGCTTCAGCTGTTTGTGCACTTCGAGGACGCGCTGCCCATGTCCGCACCGGTCGGCCATGCCGCCGCGGCGGCCCCGGCTGCCGAGGCCGATGGCGACGCCAACACCATCAACCGCTACCTCCTCAAGAAGGTGGACGAGCTGGAACTGTCGGTGCGCTCGGCCAACTGCCTCAAGAACGACAATATCATCTATATCGGCGACCTCGTCCAGAAGACCGAGGCGGAGATGCTGCGCACGCCTAATTTCGGCCGCAAGTCGCTCAACGAGATCAAGGAAGTGCTGTCGTCGATGGGCCTGAGGCTTGGCATGGACATCCCCGGCTGGCCGCCCGAGAATATCGAGGAAATCGCCAAGAAGCTCGAACAGGAGCTGCTGGGGTAAGGGCTGGGACTCGTCCCCGCGCCAGCGGGAACACCGGACGGGAAAAGGGCGGCGCCCGATCAAAGGCCGCCTGGACTGGGCTACCTCATACGGGCCCTTTACGAACGGAGTGAAAAGACATGCGTCACGGTTATGGCGGCCGCAAGCTGCAGCGGACATCGGCCCATCGCGCGGCCCTCTTGCGCAACCTCTCGGCTGCGCTCATCAAGCACGAGCAGATCCAGACCACTGTGCCCAAGGCGAAGGAGCTGCGCCCCTATGTGGAGAAGCTCATCACGTTGGCCAAGCGCGGCGGTCTCGCCAACCGGCGCCTCGCTCATGCCCGCCTGCTCGACGATACGCAGCTGGTGAAGCTGTTCGACGTGCTGGCCGATCGCTATGCCGACCGGCCCGGCGGCTATACGCGAATCGTGAAGGCGGGCCTTCGCCGGTCGGACATGGTGCCGGTCGCGATCATTGAGCTGGTTGACCGCGACGTCGACGCCAAGGGTCAGGACAGCGGCCCTGTCCAGAACGCCTATGAGGACGAGTTCGAGGACGCCTGATCGGGCTCGACTACGGACGAGAACAAGGCCTCGCGGCGACGCGGGGCCTTTTGCTTTGGGGCGAGCGGGCCTATGTTCGATGCCGTGAAAATATTTCCCCGCCCGGTCGGCCCGAAAAGCGCCATGGCCGACATACTTGCCTATCTGTCCGGCCCGCTGCCGCATAAATGGCCGCTGCTCGGCGTCTCCATCGCGCTGACCGGGGTGCTGGTCTGGGCCTTGTTCGAGGATTCGAAAAAGCCGCCCGCTCCGCGCGAGATCATCTACATCCAGAGCTGGATGGCCGACCGCAAGGACAGCGACATCCTCCTGCAACAGAAGAAGGATCTCGCCAGATATGAGGCGGCGCTGGAGCGCGAACAGCGCAAGTTCCAGACGGTCGCCGACCAGTTCGGGCTCGAATGGCGGGAGGATGCCGCGCGCAACAAGGCGCAGCGCCTCGCGGTCATCGCTGCGGTCAACAAGCGGCTCGACGAGAAGATCGCGCAGGCGAAAGCCAAGGAGGCGGCTGCCGCCGCGTCGGGCGAGGCGCCCCGGCAATGACGCCGGACGCACGCGCGATGGCGGTGGCGATCGCGCTGTCCGAGCGCACGCGCGGCCTCACCGAGGCCAGCCCCAATGTCGGCTGCGTGCTGATGCGCGACGGGCGCGTGATCGGGCGCGGCTGGACGCAGTCGGGCGGGCGGCCCCATGCAGAGGCCATGGCGCTCGCCGAGGCGGGGGAGGGCACGCGCGGCGCCACGGCCTATGTCACGCTGGAGCCCTGCGCGCATGCGTCCCTTCGCGGGCCGCGCTGCGTCGACCTGTTGATCGAAGCGGGCGTTGCGCGTGTCGTTGTGGCCGTTCAGGATCCGGATCCTCGCACCGACGGGGCGGGGATCGCCGCGTTGGAGGAGGCGGGGATCGCGGTGGAGGTCGGCCTGCTTGGCCGAGAGGCGCGGTCCGCGATGGCCGGCTATTTCACCCGCGCCGCCCTTGGCCGCCCGCATGTGACGCTGAAGCTCGCGACCTCGCTCGACGGCTGCATCGCGCTGGGCGACGGGACGAGCCGCTGGATCACCGGCGAGGCCGCGCGTGCCCACGCTCATGTCGAGCGGGCGCACAGCGAGGCCATATTGGTCGGGCGCGGCACGTTTGAGGCTGACGCGCCTCGGCTCGATGTCCGTTTGCCGGGGCTGGAGGGCCGGTCGCCCGCGCGGGTGCTGCTCAGTCGCGCGGGCACCGCGCCGCGAGGCTGGCTTGCGCTCGCGACACCGGAAGGAATTGCGGGGCTCGGCAGTCACTGGCTGCTGGTCGAAGGCGGGGCGGAGGCGGCTGCCGCCTTTCTCGCGCGCGATCTTGTCGACCGGCTGCTTGTTTATCGCGCGCCCATGCTCATCGGCGGCGGGCGCCCGGCGCTTGGCGATCTCGGCCTCGTCGATCTCGGCCACGCGCATGGTCGCTGGCATCTGGCCGACCGGCGTGTCTTCGAAGGCGACTGTCTTGAGGTTTACGAGCGCACGCGCGCGGTATAGGCAGGCGCGATGTTTACCGGCATCATCACGGACATCGGCACCATCTCGACCGTGGAGCAGCGGGGCGATCTGCGGCTCGTGATCGCCTGCCATTATGACATGACCGGTGTTGCGATCGGCGCGTCGATCGCCTGCTCGGGCGCCTGCCTGACGGTCGTTGCGAAGGGCGAGGGCAGCTTTGCCGTCGATGTCTCCGCCGAGACGGTCGCGCGCACCGCGCCCGGCCGCTGGGTGGCGGGCGGTCGCCTCAATCTCGAGCGCGCGCTGAAAGTGGGCGACGAGCTGGGCGGTCACATCGTCACCGGCCATGTCGACGGGCTGGCGCGCGTTCTCGACATTCGTGGCGAGGGCGACTCGCGCCGCGTCGAGCTCGCCGTTCCGCGCGCGCTCGGCGCCCAGATCGCGCCCAAGGGCAGCATCACGCTCGACGGGGTGTCGCTCACCGTCAACGATGTGGAGGACGCTGGAGAGGAGACGCGCTTTGCGATCAACCTCATTCCCCACACATGGGAAATGACCACGCTTGGCGCGCTCGCGTCCGGCGTGACCGTCAATGTCGAGATCGACATTCTCGCCCGCTATCTCGCCCGCATGACCGCCGCACACGCTGCCTGAGAGGATATTCATGGCCAGATTTCTGATCGTCGAGGCGCGCTTTTACGAGCATCTCAATGACATGCTCGTTGCTGGGGCGCAGACCGCGCTGGAGGAGGCCGGGCACAAGGCGGACGTGCTGACCGTTCCCGGCGCGCTGGAAGTGCCCGGCGCGGTTGCGCTTGCCGCCGAGAGCGGGCGCTATGACGGCTTTGTCGCGATCGGCGTCGTCATTCGCGGCGAAACCTATCATTTCGAGGTGGTGTCCAACGAGAGCGCGCGCGGGCTCATGGCCCTGTCGCTGGACGGGATCGCGATCGGCAACGCGATATTGACCGTGGAGAACGAGGCGCAGGCACTGGAACGCGCCGACCCTGCCCGCAAGAACAAGGGCGGCGAGGCTGCAAGGGCTGCGATGGTGATGCTGGACATCGCGGGGAAATACCGGGGCTGACCCCGGCTGCCATTTGCCGTCGCGCCCGCCTTGCCCTACATGAACGACATGTCTCCCATGGCCGACCAGACTCTTGACGATGTGCGCGCGCGGCTGGCGCCGCTGGTGGCGGCCAATGCCGCGTTCGACGGGTGGTCGGCGAAAGCGGTGACCGCTGCCGCCGCGCAGGCTGGCGTCGATGCCGACATCGCCGGGCTTGCTTTCGATGGCGGTGCGCTCGCCATGATCGAGGCGTGGTTTACCCATGTCGATGGGGCGATGCGCGATGCGCTGCCGCCCGAGGCGCTCGCGCCGATGCGCTTCCGCGAGAAGATCGTGGCGCTGGTCGAGGCGCGGCTCGACATCCTCGCCCCCGACCGCGAGGCGCTGCGGCGCGCGCAGGCGATCCTGGCGCTGCCGAACAATCTTTCCCACGCGGCCCGGCTCGGCTGGCGCGCGGCCGACAGCATGTGGCGCGCGGCGGGCGATGTGTCGACCGACTACAACCATTACACCAAGCGGACGACCCTGGGCGCTGTTTATGGCGCAACGCTCTTGATCCTGGTCAATGACGAGAGCGCAGGACATGCCGACACTCGCGCGTTCCTGGGCCGGCGGATCGACGACATCATGCGGTTCGAAAGGGCCAAGGCGAAGCTTGCCGGGTCCGGCGTGTCCGGCTTCGATCCGGCGCGGTTTCTGGGACGGTTGCGCTATCGCAATTGACGGCTTGTATGGGAGTGAAGTGCGCGCTATTGATAATCACTCGCGCTAACGGTCCGGAGCGTCACCGCCTTGCACCTCAATGAACTGCCCAGGGGCACGCCCGCCTACGTCACCCACATCGACTGGGACAGGCTCAGTCTGTCGGAGGGGCAGCGCCTGCGCGAATTCGGCATTTGCGAAGGCGCCAGTGTCGAGCTTGCCCATCGTGGTGGCCTGTTCGGCGGCGGGGCGATCGCCGCGCGGATTGGACGGATGACGGTCGCCATGCGATCGCGCCATGCCTCCGCGATTTCCGTGAGCCTGGGGGTGGAGCCCCTGCCCGCCACCGACCCGTCGGCCGGGACCTCGCTCGCCTTCGCTGAATGACCGCAGCCACGCCGCTCATTGCCGTCGTCGGCAACCCCAATGCGGGGAAAAGTTCGCTGTTCAACGCGCTGACCGGCGCGCGGCAAAAGATCGGCAACTATCCCGGCGTCACCGTCGAGCGCAAGGCCGGGCGCCTGACGCTCACCGACGGAAGCGTCGTCGATCTCGTCGATCTGCCCGGCACCTACAGCCTCAATGCGACCAGTCCGGACGAGGAGGTGACGCGCAACGTCATCCTCGGGCGACAGGCGGGCGAGCGTATGCCCGATGCGCTCGTCATCGTGGTCGATGCCGCCAACCTCGACAATCACCTGCGCTTTGCGCTGGAGCTTATCGGTCTTGGCCTGCCCACGGTGGTGGCGCTCAACATGGTCGATCTGGCGACCCGTGACGGGCTTGAACTGGATGCCCTGCGTCTGGCCGATGACCTCGGTGTTCCTGTCGTGCCGACCGTGGCGGTGCGCAAGCGCGGGCTCGACCACCTGCGCGAGGCGCTTGCCGGGATCGTGCCCGTAGCGGCAGTGCCGCTTCGCGCCGGGACGATGCCAACGGACTTTGCCGCTCTCCAGCGCGAGGCGCATCGCATCGCCCGCCGCGCCATCGTGTCGGAGAGTCCCTCCCGCCGGATTTCCGGCGCGATCGACCGCGTCGTGCTTCACCCGCTCTGGGGCATGCTGATCCTTCTTGGTCTCCTGTTCCTGATGTTCCAGGCGGTGTTCAGCTGGTCGGAGGCGCCGGTGGCGCTGGTCGAGGCCGGGCTTGCCGGGCTCGAGGACGCTGCGGTCGCCGCGCTGCCCGACGGCGTGCCGCGCGATTTCATCGTTCAGGGCCTCATCGCCGGGGTGGGGGCGGTGGTCGTCTTCCTGCCGCAGATCCTCATCCTGTTCCTCTTCATCCTGATGCTCGAGGCGACGGGATACATGGCCCGCGCCGCCTTCCTGATGGACGGGGTCATGGCGCGGGTGGGCCTTTCCGGCCGGGCCTTCATCCCGCTCCTGTCCAGCTTCGCCTGCGCGGTGCCCGGGATCATGGCGACGCGAACCATCGCCGATCCCAAGGACAGGCTGACCACCATATTGGTCGCGCCGCTGATGACCTGCTCGGCGCGGCTGCCGGTCTATACGCTCATCATCGGCGCGTTCATCCCGGCGCGCGATGTGGGGGCCGGTATCGGCCTTCAGGGTCTTGTGCTGTTCGCGCTCTATGTTGCGGGGATCGGCGGCGCGTTTGTCGCGGCGCTGGTGCTGCGGCGAACGGTGACGCGCGGCGGATCGAGCGGCTTTCTCATGGAAATGCCCAAATATCAGCTGCCGACCGTTGGCGATGTCGCACTCGGCCTGTGGCAGCGGGCGTGGATTTTTCTGCGCCGCGCCGGCACCATCATTGCGGTCACGACGATGATCCTGTGGGTGCTGCTGAGTTTCCCCAAGGCGCCGCCCGGCGCGACGGAGCCTGCGATCAACTACAGCGCGGCGGGGCGGATCGCCGCGGTGATCGAGCCGGTTCTTGCCCCCATCGGCTTCAATCGGGAGATCAGCGTCGCGCTCATTCCTGCCGTCGCCGCGCGGGAAGTGGCGGTGTCGGCGCTCGCCACCGCCTATGCCATCAATGATGCGGGGGACGAGGAGGGCGCCGCGCGGAGCCTCACCGACCGGCTCGCCGGGCGCTGGTCGCTGCCGACGGCGCTTGCCTTCCTCGCCTGGTTCGTTTTCGCGCCGCAATGCATCTCGACCATTGCCGTTACCCGGCGCGAGACGAACGGCTGGGCGTGGCCCGCCTTCATGGTCGGCTATCTGCTCGCTGCGGCCTGGGTCGCTGCATTCATTGTCTTCTGGACCGCGACCGCACTGGGATTATAAGCGGGTAATTTCCTAACCCGCCTCCCGGAGAACCACATGTCAGGCAGCGTCAACAAGGTCATTCTCATCGGCAATCTGGGCGCCGATCCGGAGGTGCGCAGCTTTCAGAACGGCGGGAAAGTCGCGAACCTCAGGATCGCGACGTCCGAGCAATGGAAGGACCGGGCGTCCGGCGAGCGCAAGGAGCGCACCGAATGGCACAGCGTCGCCATTTTCAGCGAGGGCCTTGTCGGTGTTGCCGAACGCTTCCTGAGGAAAGGCAGCAAGGTCTATCTGGAGGGCCAGCTCAAGACCCGCAAATGGCAGGATAATCAGGGGCAGGACCGCTACACGACCGAGGTGGTGCTCCAGGGCTTCGACGCCAAGCTCGTCATGCTGGATGGCGCGCAGGGCTCGGGCGGCGGCGGTGGCGGTGGCGGTCGGGCGGGCGGCTATGGTGACGACTATGGCGGTAACGGGGGCGGCAACGGGGGCGGCAACGGGGGCGGCGGATTCGGCGGTGGCCAGTCGCGCGGCGGCGGATCGCGCCAGTCGCCTCCGCCCGCGTTCGACGATGACCTCAACGACGACGTGCCGTTCTGATCGTCAGTCCCTGAGTTCCACCCAGACCGGCGCGTGATCGCTGGCCTTTTCCCGGCCGCGATGGCTCCTGTCCACCTGCGCGTCGGTCAGCCGGTCGGCGGCGGCTGGCGAGAGCAGCAGATGGTCGATGCGAAAGCCGTGGTCGCGGGGCCAGGCACCCGCCTGATAGTCCCAAAAGGTCCACACGCCGCCCGCCGGATGGCGGCTCGCCAGCGCGTCCGTCCAGCCATCGCCCATGAGCGCCCGATAGGCTGCGCGGCTCTCCGGCTGCATCAGCGCATCCGATGCCATGGCGGGCGGTGACCACACATCCTGATCGAAGGGGATGACGTTATAGTCTCCCGCAAGGACAGCCGGGACTTCCTCCGCCCAGATCTGTGCCGCCCGCCGTCTGAGCCGGTCCATCCAGCGCAGCTTGTAGTCGAACTTGGGGCCGGGCCGGGGATTGCCGTTCGGCAGGTAGATGGACGCGACGCGGACGCCAGCGACCTGCGCTTCCAGATAGCGGCTGTGCGCGTCCTCGGGATCACCCTCGAGGCCGCGCCCCGTCTCCACCGGCGTGGCGCCCCGCGCCAGTATGGCGACGCCGTTGAAACCCTTCTGCCCGTGCCAGATGGCGCCATAGCCGGCCTTTTCGATGTCGTCGGCGGGAAAGCCCTCGTCGGTGGTCTTGATTTCCTGGAGGCAGGCAACATCCGGCCGGGTTTCCTCCAGCCACTCGATCAGGCGGGGCAGCCGCGCCTTGATGCCGTTGATGTTGAATGTGGCAATCCGCAAGGGGCGCGTGCCTAGATCGAGAAGCTCGACCCGCAGCCGCAGCCTGCCGTGGCGTTGGGATTGTCCACGCGGAAAGCCGCACCCCCGAGATTTTCGACATAATCAACGGTGCCGCCGCGCACGAGGTCGAGGCTCATCGGATCAACGAGCAGCGTGACGCCGTCCGCCTGCACCGCGACATCGTCCGGGTCGGGCGCGTCTGCGAGGCCGAAGCGATACTGGAAGCCGGAGCAGCCGCCGCCTTCGACCGCGAGGCGCAATATGGCAGGCTTGCCCTGCCGGGTCGCGATCGCCGCCACACGGGCCGCGGCGGATGCGCTGAGCGCGATGGGCTGTTCGATGGTCATGCGCCTCAACATAGGCGCGGGGTCATCCGACGGCAAGGCGCCGGAGGCTGGCCTTACTTGTCCTTGTTGTCGCTGCTGCCGCGCGCCTCGGGACCGCCCATGGCGACCACATGCTTGCGCGCCGCGCTGAGCGCCAGCTCGTAATTGGTGCCTTCCAGATAGGGAACCGGGTTCACGGCGGCACCTGAAATGCGCACCTCATAATGGAGGTGGCTGCCGGTCGAGCGGCCCGTCGATCCCATCAGGCCGATGAGCTGGCCGCGCACAACGCGCTGATTGGGCTCCGCGATGAGCTTGGACAGGTGGCCGTAGCGGGTCTGGAGCCCATTGCCATGATTGACCTCGACCAGATTGCCATAGCCGCCCGCCCATTCGGCGCGGCTGACGATGCCGTCGGCGGTGGCATAGATGGGCGTGCCGATTGCACCCGGGATGTCGACGCCCTGATGCATCCGGTGCCGCCCGTTGAACGGGTCGTTGCGCACGCCGAAGTCGCTGGTGAACCGCACGTCGTCGACGGGCTTGCGCGACGGAATGGCGGCGGTCTGCGCGCCGCCCATCTGCGGGCCGTCGAGCTTGGACCAGGCACTGAACAGAGCGGCGAACTGAGCATCGCCCGAAGGCGCGGCGGCGGCGGGAGCGGAGAGGCCGAAAAGGGCGAACGACAAAAAGGCAAAACCGATAATCGACCGCAGCCTTGCGGTGCATGGGAACCCGATACGGCCCATGCCGTTCTCCGTTTTGTCAGTAATCATTATGCGACCCGACCTCGTATTTGCCCCGGCTCAGTGCGGTGGCCGCCGCGGATTTCGCGGGCTGGCCTCGTCTGTGCTCTGGGTCACATGTGTGTGCTAACAACGTCTTTCCGGGCAAGGGCCATGTAGAATTCGCGGGGCAGACCGGCCTCGTCGCGCGCTGAGTCGTTGAACGGAGGCTTAACCCTCCCGCAAAAGTGGCTTTCGACCAAGGTTTGAAAGGTTAACAAAGGGTTGCAGCCGCGATTCCGGGTGACGTGGTCGAACCATCGCACCCCGGCGGCGACATGATTCACCTCGTCGGCCAGGATGCGGCGCAGGATGGTCGCGGAACGATCGTCGCCGACGCCGTTGAGGCGGTCGATCGTCCCCGGCGTGACGTCCAGTCCCCGTGCTTCGAGCACGAGCGGCACCACTGCGAGGCGCGCCGCGAGGTCGTGCGCGGTTGCCTCGGCTGCCTCCCACAGACCGTCATGCGCCGGGAGCGCGCCATAGTGGCTGCCCAGCGCGCGCAGACGGCGATCGAGCAGGGCGAAGTGCATCGCCTCCTCCGCACCCACCCGCATCCAGTCATCGGTGAAGGCGCGCGGCATCTCGCCGCCGAAACGGCCAACCATGTCGAAGGCGAGGTCGATGGCGGCGAACTCGATATGCGCCAGCGCATGCAGCAGCGCCAGACGCGCGCGCGGACTGCCGGCCGAACGGCGCCTCGGCATGTCCCGCGGCATGAGGAGGAGGGGGCGCTCCGGCCGCGCCGGTCGGCCCGGCATCGGCTGGTCGAAGCGGAAATCGAGTCGGCCCAGCCGCCAGTCGCGCCACGCCGCCCGCCCGGCCCTGACCTTCGCGGCTGGGTCAGCCGTCAGGAGGACGACGCGGCAGGCCGAACCGATGCTGTCAGCCAAGCGTTCGCGCCGCCGCGAGAACCTCGGCGGCATGGCCCTTCACCTTGACCGCAGGCCAGACGCGGGCCGCGCGGCCGTCCGCGCCGAACAGGAAAGTGGCGCGCGCTATGCCCATATATTTGCGGCCATAGAGGCTCTTTTCCACCCATGTGCCGAACGCCTCGCAGACTGCGCCGTCGCCATCGGACGCCAGCGTTACCGCGAGGCCGTGCTTCGCCGCAAACTTGCCGAGTTTGGCGGGCGTATCCCTGCTCACCCCGATCACGGCGATCCCGAGCGCGTCGAATTCCCCCTTGAGCGCCGAGAAATCGAGCGCCTCGTTGGTGCAGCCGGGGGTGTCCGCCTTCGGATAGAAATAGACGACCAGCGGCGTGCCCGCGTGCGCGGCGAGGGCGATCGGCCCGCCGTCCACGCCGGTCAGCGTCACGGCTGGCAGACTGTCGCCGACATCAAGCATGATCCGTTTCTCCATAGCGTTGGACGATGGCGTTCCAGGTCGCGGCAACGCTGTGCCGCGCCGTCTCGATTCGGGCAAGCAGCGCGGCCCAGTCCGGCGCACCGCACGCCGTGGCGATGAGGGCGCGCGCGGCCTCCGGCGGTTCCCCCGTTCCGGGCGCGACCAGCCGCGCGACGATGAGATAGCGGGTCAGCAGCGCATGGGCGGCCGCTACCTCGGCGGAGACATGGCCAGCCTCTACCAGCACCCCCAGAGCCTTGATGAGGTCCGGGTCGAAGCCGATCCCGGTGCGGAATTGCAGGACGTGGATGAGGAATTCGAGATCCACCAGCCCGCCGGGCACCAGCTTGACGTCGAGCGCGCTCGCCGGCGGCTTGTGCCGGGCGATATCGGCGCGCATCGTGACGGCCGCGCGGGTAAGCGCGTCGCTGTCCTGCCGGCTGCGCAGCGTCTCGCGGACGACCGCTGCCACCTCGGCGCGCGCGCTGGCTGAGCCGAACACCGGCCGGGCACGGGTGAGGGCGAGATGCTCCCAGGCCCAGGCCGCCTCCTGCTGATAGCGTGCGAAGCTCTCCACGCTCACCGCCAGCAGGCCCTGTGTGCCCGATGGCCTCAGCCGCGTATCGACCTCGTAGAGCGCGCCCGATGCCGTCTGGACGGAGAGGGCGTTCGTCACCCGCTGGGCGAGGCGATTGAAATACTGCGTCGCGCCCATGGGCCGCGCGCCGTCCGACTCGGCGGCAAAATCGCCGGTGAAGAGATAGACGAGGTCGAGGTCGGACGCATGCGTGAGCCGTCCGCCGCCGAGCCGGCCAAGCGCGAGGATCACCAGCTCGCCCCCTGGCACCCGGCCATGCGCCTGCGCGAATTCCTCGACCGTCGCGCGCACGATGACGTTGATGGCGGCTTCGGCGAGGCGCGCATAGCCTTCGCCGACCGCGAGGGGGTCGTTGCTGCCGCTGACGATCTGGACGCCGAGGGCAAAGCGGCGCTCGCCGACCTTTTGCCGCACGCGGTCGAGCAGGAGCTGATAGTCGTCGCCTTCCTCGCCTATCGCGAGCTGCGCCTGGAGCGCGGCAAGCGGCGGCAGCGGCTCGAGTGCGGAGGCGCCGATCAGCCCGTCGAGCAGGTCGACCCGGCGCGAGAGATCCTCAGCCAGCGGCGGCGCGTAGCAGAGCACGTCGGCGAGCAGGCGCAGGACCGGCTTGTTGGCGGCCAGCAGCTTGAAGAAATTGACGGCCGTCGGCAGCTTTTCGATGAGGCCCTCGAAGCGGTTGAGCGCCAGTATCGGGTCGGGTGCGCGGGCCAGCCCACGGAACAGGTCCGGCATCAACCGTTCGAGCGCCTCGCTGGCGGCGGCACTCCTGAGGGCGCGGACCGATCCGTGGCGCCATTTCTCGATCCGTCCGGCGGCAAAGTCCTTGTCGGGAAAGCCGATGCCGTCGAGCTGGTCGCGGAGCTTGATGCCGTCATGGGACAGGCGCTCGTCCTGCTCGAAAGGGTTCAGCCGGTCGTAGTTGGCGCCCACCCATTCGACATGCGGCGCCAGCAGCGCGATCAGCGCCGCGCCGTCAGCAAGGCCGTGCAGCCGGGCGGCATTGTCGAGCGCATCGGCATTGACCGGCAGTTCGTGGGTCTGGAGGTCGTCGACCATCTGGAGGCGGTGCTCGACGGTGCGCAGCAGGACATAGGCCGCGTCGAGGCGGTCCGCCACGTCGCTCGCGATGATGCCGCCATAGTCCAGCGCCCTGATCGCGTGGCGGGTGGCGCCAAAGCGCAGATCGCGATTGCGGCCGCCATGGATCAGCTGATGCACCTGCGCGAAAAATTCCACCTCCCGGATGCCGCCTCGCCCGCGCTTGAGGTCGAAACCCGGACCAAAGGCCTGGCCGCTCGCATAATGGTCGCGGATGCGGCGGGAGATGTCCATGATCGCGTCGATGGCGCCGAAGTCGAGCGACCGCCGCCACACGAAGGGTCGGATCGCCTGGAGGAAATAGTCGCCGAGCGCCTTGTCCCCCGCGACCGCCCGCGCGCGGATGAACGCCGCCTGCTCCCAGCCCAGCGCGATTGCCTCATAATAGCTGATCGCCGCCTCGACCGGCAGCACGATCGGCGTCGCTTCCGGCGACGGGCGCAGGCGCAGGTCCACCCGAAAGACATAGCCGTGGGCGTCGCGCTCGCTGATCAGCGCCACCACCCGCCGCGCGAGGCGCAGCGCGGTTTCGGCCGGGCCAAGTCGCGGATCATGGGGCAGGGTCTCGGCATCGAACAGCAGGATGAGGTCGATGTCGGAACTGTAGTTGAGCTCCCGGCTGCCGAGCTTGCCGAGGGCGATCACGGCCAGGCCGCGCGGCGTCTCGCCGGGAAACTGTTCGGCGAAGGCGGTGTCGATGGCGCGGTCGAGCGCAAGATCGGCCAGGTCGCTGAGCCGGCCCGTGACTTCGTCCAGCGACCAGGCGCCAGCGAGATCGGCAATACCCGCGACCAGCGTTGCCGCGCCCTTGGCGAGCCGGAGCGCCTCGCCGACGCCGCTCCCCCTGTCGGCCAGGGCAAGCGCGCTCGCCCAGCCAGCCTCGGCTCGGCCATCGCGCAGCGCATCGACAATGGCCGGAAAACGACCGATCTGCCGGGAGAGATAGGGGCTGTGGCCGCTCGCCCGCGCCAGCGCGTCGGCGAAGGTCGCCGCATCGCCTGGAATGATACCCGTCAATGCCATGGTCTTGTCCAAGACGCTTCGCCGTCCGTTCGTCGCTTTACTGTCCATCGGTCCGAAACTTTGCCGGAAGGACGCCGTTATCCGTTGCATGAACGAGGATCGCAACCGTCATGCGCAGGGCCAGCCCATCATGGGCCACGCTTATGGTTTCAGGGACGTGCGCCTGCCCGCCCGCACCGATGGTGTTGCGGCTGCGTTGCGGGGCGCTTACGGCTTTGGCGGGGATTTCGCGAACGGGTCGGAAATCAGCCGCCTGCTCGCCGAGCTGGACAGGAAAACGGCCTCAAATCCCGACCCGTCCTGACATGAGGCGGGCTGTTGGCAGGCGTGTTGTTGGCGGCGCGCCGTCCGGTCTCACCGACCCTCGCTGATCCGGTCGACCTCATCCATGATGTCGCTGAGCGCGCCCTCGCCGGTTGCGACCTGCTGCGCCCGGGCCGGGAGGTTGCCCTCCGACAATATTGTCTCGAGCGCCGTGCGGCCGCGCGCGACGCGGCTCTTGATCGTGCCGACGGCGACCCCGCAGATGTCCGCCGCCTCCTCATAGGCGAAGCCGCCCGCACCCACCAGAATCAGCGCCTCGCGCTGCGATTGCGGCAGTTGCTGGAGACCGCGCTGCAGGTCGGCGAGGTCAATATATTTATCCTGACTGGCGGGGGCGGCCAACAGCCGGTCGGCCGTCAGATCGTCCCATTCGCCGCGAAAGCGGTTGCGCCGCACCTGGCTGAGATAATGGTTGCGCAGGATTATGAAGGTCCACGCGCGCATGTTGGTGCCCGCCTGAAAGCGCGACCGGGCGGCCCAGGCCTTGAGCAGCGTTTCCTGCACGAGATCGTCCGCAAAGTCGCGATTGCCCGACAGCGAGCGGCCGAACGCGCGCAGATGCGGCACGATCGCCGCCAGCTGCGCCTTGAAATCGGCATCGCTCAGGCTCTCATGTGGGGCGCGAGGACCATCATTGGCCCCGTCCGCGTCATGATCTGACGGCTCGATTGCACTCATAAACCTTGTCTGCCCCCGTCGGCGCGAAAAGTCACCGGCACGCCTGCCGCGCGGCGATCATTGGCCAGCCAGCAGAACGGCCATCGCGATCGCGGCCAGCGCCAGCGATATGCCGAGAACATAGCGGACAATGTGGGGCGTCTCGCCGCCGCGCGCGCGATCTGTCGGGACTTCGATCTTGTCTTGCTGCATGGTTCGGCTCCGTTCGTTACAGCCCTGAACGAACGGAATGGCGCGGTGTTCCCTCCGTGCCGGGTCCGGTCATATCGGCTGGCCGCTCTCGTCGCGCAGCACCTCGCGGCGACCCACATGATTGGGCGGCCCGACCAGTCCTTCCTGCTCCATGCGCTCGATAAGCCGTGCCGCGCTGTTGTAGCCGACCCGCAGCTGCCGTTGCAGCCAGCTGGTCGAGGCCTTCTGGTTCTCGAACACGAGCTGGCAGGCCTTGCGATAGAGCTGCGCGTCGGGGCCGTCGTCGCCCAGATCGACACCTTCCAGCGCGAAGCCGCCATCCTCCGGTTCCTCGGTGACGGCGGAGATGTAGTCCGGCTTGCCCTTCGAGCGCCAGTGATCGGCGACCGCGCGGACCTCGTCATCGGAAACGAACGGGCCATGGACGCGGGTCAGGGCCTTGCCGCCCGCCATATAGAGCATGTCGCCCTTGCCGAGCAGCTGCTCGGCGCCCTGCTCGCCCAATATGGTGCGGCTGTCGATCTTGCTGGTGACGAAGAAGCTGATGCGCGTCGGCAGGTTCGCCTTGATGACGCCGGTGATGACGTCGACCGAGGGGCGCTGCGTCGCGAGGATGAGGTGCAGGCCCGCCGCGCGCGCCTTCTGTGCGAGGCGCTGGATGAGGAACTCCACTTCCTTGCCAGCGGTCATCATGAGATCCGCCAGCTCGTCGACCACGATGACGATCTGCGGCAGCGGCTGATAGTCGAGCTGCTCCTCCTCATAGATCGGCTGGCCCGTCTCCGGGCTGTAGCCGGTCTGGACCCGCCGCCCCAGCGGCTTGCCCTTCGCCTTGGCCGCACGCACCTTCTCGTTGTAGTTGGCAAGGTTGCGGACCCCGATCGAGGCCATCATGCGATAACGGTCCTCCATCTGCTCGACCGCCCATTTGAGCGCGCGGATCGCCTTGGCCGGCTCCGTGACGACCGGCGAGAGCAGATGCGGAATATCGTCATAGGTGCTGAGTTCCAGCATCTTGGGGTCGATCATGATGAGCCTCAGCTCGTCCGGCGTCAGCCGGTAGAGGAGCGAGAGGATCATGCAGTTGAGGCCGACGGACTTGCCCGACCCGGTGGTGCCCGCGATCAAGAGGTGCGGCATGGGCGCAAGGTCGGCGATGATCGGCTCGCCGGAGATATTCTTGCCAAGGATGATGGGGAGCTGATGCCCCTGCCCCGCAAAGGCCTGGCTTTCGATGAGCTGGCGCAACACGACCGGCTCGCGCGCGGTGTTGGGCAGCTCGATGCCCATGACGGTGCGACCCGGCACCGTCGCGACGCGGGCGGAGAGGGCGGACATGTTGCGCGCGATGTCGTCGGCAAGGGCGATGACTCGGCTCGCCTTGATGCCGGGGGCTGGCTCCAGCTCGTACATCGTGACGACGGGGCCGGGCCGCACCTCGGTGATGTGCCCCTTCACGTTGAAGTCGTCGAGCACCGACTCAAGCAGGCGGGCGTTCTTCTCCAGCGCCTGCCGGTCCACTTTCGTTTCCGGCGTGGCCGGTGCGCTGGTCAGCAGTTCGGGCGAGGGCAGCGCGCCGTTGCCGAACAGATCGTCCTGGCTGGCGACGGGCGCGAACGGCTTGGTGGCGGGCGCGGGCCCGCCGAGCTGGATGTTGATCGGGGGCTTCGGCGTCGCGTCGATGGGCTTGCGCGGTTCCGGTTCCGTGCCGGTTGCTGCGCCGGGCACGGGCGCCGATGGGTCTTCCTCCCGCGCGGCGCGGACGAAGGGCGACAGGCCCGACAATCGCAGCATCGTCGCGCGCGGGACGATGTGGAGGAGCGGCCGTTCAAGCCGCAGGCTGCGGACCCACAGCGCCGCGCCCGCGCCCAGCAGCGCGGCGGCGGCCGTCCAGTAGAGCCACGGCGCCGCCTGCCCCAGCGGCGGGATCGCCCGCGCCAGCGTGTTGTAGAGAAACAGCATGACGACGCCGCCGCGCTTGGCCGGCAGGTCGACAGGATCGACGGGGCTCAGCATGTGAAGCGCCATGCCCAGCATGAGGATGCCGCCGAGGCACTCGCCAATCTGTCCGCGCCAGCCGCGCATGTCGTCGCCCGCCCACAGCCGACGCGCGAAGATCGCCATCAACGGCAGGAGCAGCCAGGCGCCGAGGCCAAGCCAGAAATAGGCCTCGAACGCGATCGCGCCGCCGGGCGCGCCGAGGAGGTTGCCCGCGCCCTCGCGCACGCCGTCGCCGCTGTCGTTCAGATGGTGGAAGCTGATGAGGGCCAGCCCGACCAGGGCCGCGCCGAGCGCGAGCGTGACCGACCCGGCGAGGGCGGCCAGCCGCAACAGGCTGCGGCGCAGCATGATGCGCCATTCCGGCGCGCGATCCGCTCCTGCCCGGCTTGCCATGATGTCGTCCCCGCTGGTGGCGCGGCCGCTTTGGACCGCAAATGTTCCGGCCGCAGAATCCTCCTTTCGGGAGTCGCCGTCAAGTCCGGGAAGGATTCGCTCCGCTACGCGCCGTGCACAAATGCCGCTGGCGTCGCGGGACGCGGCTGCCGCAGCCCCCACAGGCATCCGCCGACGATCAGCGCCGCGCCAGCGAAGGTCGCTGCCGTCACCTGCTCGCCGAACGCGGCCCAGCCGAACAGGGCCGCCCACAGAAAGGCGGTATATTCCAGCGGCAGCAGATACTGCGTTTCCGCGCGCGCATAGGCCCAGGCGATCAGCATGACGCAGGCGTTGGCGATGACCGCCGCGAGCAGGATCGGCCCGATCAACGCGGCGGGCGGCAGGATGGCGAGCAGCGGCAGGGCGGGCACGAACAGGGCGAACGCGACGATGTTGAACCAGAGCGCCACCTCGAACGGCCCGGCGAGCTGCGCCTGCCTGCGACCCAGGACGATGTTGACGGCGTAGAAGCTGGCACCGATCAGCACGGCGCCCTGCGCGAGCCGGTCGCCCTCGGTCGACAGGCCCGCGGGCTGGCCGCCAAGGATCACGAGCACGCCCGCCAGCGCCACCAGCGAGGCGATCAGCGAGGCGCGGTGAACCCGCTCCTTGAGCATTAGCGCGGCGAGCAGCAGCGCCACCAGCGGCGCGATGAAGCTGAGCGCGATGCCCTGTGCCAGAGTCACGCGCTTCAGCGCCCAGAAATAGAGGAGCAGCGCCACGGTCGCGGATGCCCCGCGCAGCACATGCACCTTCAGCACCGCGCGATCCGGCCAGCGGTGCCCGCGCGCATAGTGCCAGACGATCATCGGCGGCAGCGAGACGGCTACCCGCCACAGCACGGCGTTGAACGCGCCGATCCTGAGCGCCAGATATTTCATGATGACGTCCATCCCGACGAACAGCGCGATGCCGAGCGCGCAGGCGAGCAGCGGCAGGACAAGGGCGCGGTGCGACGTCAAAACGGCATGGCTCAGGCGCGCGGTGCGATCCACCGGGCGGCGATGCGGCCCGCCTCCGCCAGCACCGCGTCGGCATGGGCGGCTTCGGCGTCAGGCTTCATGCCGGACGGGGCCTCATAATAAGCGGCGATGACGGCGGGCGCGGGCCGCCCCGGCAGCCAGATGGCGGCCAAGTCATTATATTTGGTCGCATAGTCGGGCGAGCGGCCGCTGGTGCCGGTCTTGTCCCCCGCCTTCCATTCGGGCGGAAGGCCCGCGCGCAGGCGCTTGAGGCCCGTTTTCGTGTCCACCATCCAGCCCGCGAGCCGCGCGCGCGATGCCGGTTTCAGTACCTTGTCGCTGAGAATCATCGCGACTGTCTGCGCCATCGCAGCCGGGGTTGTGGTATCGCGCAAATCATCGCCGTGGCTCGTATTGAGCTCGGGCTCATAGCGGTCGAGGCGTGTGTGAAAGTCGCCGATGCTGCGCAGCCAGGCGGTCAGCGCCACCGGCCCGCCGGTTTCCCTGAGCAGCAGATTGGCGGCGGTGTTGTCGCTCACCGTCTGCGCCGCCTCGGCGAGCGCGAGCACGGTCATGCCGGTCGCGACATGGGCATTGGCGACCGGGCCATAAGACTGCAGGTCCGCCTTGCCATAGCGGATGATTGCATCGCCCTGGAGCTTGCCCGTGTCGATCAGCGACAGCACATGGGCCGCCAGCGGCAGCTTGAAGGTCGAGCACATCGTGAAGCGTTCGTCCCCGCGAAGGCTGCCGAGTGCGCCCCCGCCGGGATACTGGATCGACACGCCGAGCCGCCCGCCGCGCGACCGCTCGAGCGCGGTCAGCGCATCGTCGATCGGGCTGGGGGGCCATAGCGCCATGCCAGATAGCGGGGCTGCAAACGTCAGCCCGCCGGCGCCCGCCAGCAGCGCGCGCCGCCCGATGCTCACGCCGCTGCCTCGGCCGCTGCCTTCGCCGCCTCGATCTCGGCGGCCTTCGCCTCGACGAGGCCGACGATATGGTCGATCATCGTCTCGCTCTGGATATGGTGGTCGGTGACGCCCGACAGATAGACCATATGCTTGCCATTGCCGCCGCCGGTGATGCCGATATCGGTCTCGCGCGCCTCGCCGGGGCCATTGACGACGCAGCCGAGCACCGAGAGCGACAAAGGCGTGCGGATGTGCTGGAGGCGGCTCTCCAGCGCCTCGACCGTGCGGATCACGTCGAAGCCCTGCCGCGCGCAGCTGGGGCAGGAGACGACGCGGACGCCGCGCGTCCTCAGGCCGAGCGACTTCAGTATTTCGTAGCCGACGCGCACTTCCTCCTCCGGCTCGGCGGAGAGCGAGACGCGGATGGTGTCGCCGATCCCGGCCCAGAGGAGATTGCCGATGCCGATGGCGCTCTTGACCGTGCCGCCGATGAGGCCGCCCGCCTCGGTAATGCCGAGATGAAGCGGGCAGTCCACCGCTTCCGCCAGCTGCATGTAGGCGGCGACGGCGAGGAACACGTCGGACGCCTTCACCGCGACCTTGTAATCGTGGAAATCCTGATCCTGGAGCAGCTTGATATGGTCCAGCGCCGATTCGACGAGCGCCTCCGGGCACGGCTCGCCATATTTTTCGAGCAGGT